>NZ_BTTQ01000007.1:0-183490 GCF_036246245.1 Companilactobacillus muriivasis | reverse complement strand
CTCTCCTTGGATTGGGTTTGGTCGCTTAAATCCTAACATGAGAACAGTAATGTTCTTTTGTTTTGCTTAGAAAAAGACATAAAAAAACTGGTATTGATTATTCATCAATACCAGAAAGTATAGAACCGAATAAAATAAAGAGAGTCAGTAATCTTGGATAGATTATTGACTCTCTTTTCGGTTTACAATTCAGCTAATAATTTATTGGCAGTTGGTTCATTCAAGATAACATCGGTGAAATAATTACCTCTCAACGTTGCGCATAATGCCGATGATTTGAATTTGTCATTGACGATTGTTACACGCACAGGAACTTTCAAAATCTGCTTGAGACTGAGACCAAAGACTTTATCATCTTTCTCGTTAACTAATAATTTGCCCGATTTGTCGATTGGGCGACCATATACCATTGCAGCGATATTCTCAGGATTAACATTTGGAAAGAGAATCTCGCGACTTTTCTTCCATGATCCGATACTGTTGACTGAATCCAATGTGCCAACACTGGTAAAAATTAAATCCAATCCTTCAGCGGTGGCCAGTGTTGGTTGAATGGCAGGTTCTTGAGCTAACAGATTTCTAACGTTCGCATTGAGGATGTAGAGCGGGGCATCAATAGTGTAATATTTGCCATTGTAACTTGTTGCAGCTTTTTGAACCATTGGCATTGTTCCAGCTAGAGAGTTACGTTTGCCGTTTTCGCCAATAAATTGTGTGAAAATAGCGTTATCTCTGGCAGTTGTTTGAAATGAATCGATCACGTGATAAATTGTGTCACCCCAAGTCAAACCAATAGTTTTCTTACCATCAATCAAATCTTGTAGATATTTGGCAGCGAAGGAATAAAATCGATCGTTTTGGTGCGCAATATCTTCAGTATTTTTTAAGATATAGAAATTATGATGTGGAAAATTCATCCGGAGTTTACTTTCTAAGTCAGAACTTCGGGAAAAGGGCGAACTAATATTTATAGTAACTATTTTTTTGTCAATTGCTTCGGACAAATATTTTGATATTTTATAACGGCTAATGTTGTATTTTTTCGAAATGTCACCCAAGTTTAAATGGTTTAAATAATAGTCTTGAGCCAAATCTACTAGTAATGAAGTGCTTTCTTCTTGAGACATGACGAATCTCCTTTCTATATAAGTTACCCTATTTAGTAACCGATTTCAATTTCAAAGACTAGTGAATTTGAATACTCATTTATTGCAAAATTAATTTTTGCATTTAGCGAATATTATTCATTTAAAAATGGACAAACAAAAAAGCATGGTAACCGTTTGTGGATTACCATACTTTTTTAAAGCCAGCTACTGTCGTTTAATTGAACCAATTTGCTCTTTGAAGATGCTTTGTAATACGTACTTTGAGTAAATTCATCTTCGTTGCCGATTGTGCAGACCGTTCCTTTTGTTAAATGGTCGGAAACTTTTTCACCTTTGAGGTTGTATAAATCTGCCTTGTTGACTGTAACTTCTAGGCGAAAATCGTTGGGAGTGTCTGTCTCAATCATGCTTGAATCAGTTTGATCATCTTTGGTTAAAATTTGAACATCGCTAGCTTTAACTAATCGATCTTTAGATACACGATAATAGAATCCATCGGCGGTTAGATTCTTTGTCGTTGTGGTCGTGGCTGCTTGAGCGATACCATTACCGGTGGTAAGAGCAGGAATACTTGCGACACCCGAACCTAATGCTACTAATGATGCGAACAAAAGACTCTTTTGAAGTAATTTCATGTGTGTATTATCTCCTTAGATGTCTGTGTCAGTAAATGATTTTATTTTTTGATAACTAGAATTTATTAATATCCTGTTATCAAAAAATATCATAACTTATTAGATTTCTAAAGTCGTGTATGTTGTGTAGCCATTGTGTACATGTCTTAGGCAAAAAAATATTCCTATCTATTCCGACCAGTTAATTGTTATAAATTGAATGTAGTAACGTGTGGTGCTAGTTAAATATGCCGTCTCCAGAGCTGGGAAATATTCACAAGCTGTGCGGAACGGTCCGAGCCAAAGAACGGTCTCGACCCTCGGTTTGAAGCCTTGACACAGTTCGTCAAGTCTCCAAACACGTCCGGTGGTATAAGTACGGAAGATTCCTTCCGTACTTATACCACTACCACGGCACACAAATATTTCCCAGCTCTTCCGATTAATTAATCGTTATTAAGTTGAATGTAAAAGTATTTAAGCAATTTTAAACTATAAAATATTTGTTGTAAGTTATCAACTAGCACCATGCGTATGTAGTAGTATTCAAATATTTTTATATTCAGTCCGTGTTGGATACCGAAATATAAGTGATGCAAATGTTTATAATAAGTTGTCAATCAGCACACGCGTTGAATAATGCTCAGCTCTGGAGACGGCAAAACAAAAAATCCCCTGATAATTTCAAATTTATCAGAGGATTTTCCTAATTCAATTTCTTAATCAGATGCTTTAGTAGAACAAACAAAGCGATAAAGAAACCAGCCATCATCATTAATAAACCATTTTCATTACCAGTCTGTGGGAACTTGTTCTTGCCATAGCCTGATCCAGTATTGCTACCGGTTGAAGGATAGGTGACGCTTGGGCCGGGTGCAGGGGTGGTGATACCAGGTGTACCAGGAATAGTTACCTGACCTTCATCATTTTCATTGCCGGGAACTTCAGGTGTAACAGGTACTTCTGGATAAATAGGAGGTGTAGTTACGCCAGGAATCTCGGGCTTTTCAGGTTTACCAGGTTCTTCAGGGTTAGTAACAGGAGGCTTTGTTCCGCCAGGGTTGCCAGGTTCTTCAGGGTTAGTGACAGGAGGTTCAGGTTCTTCAGGGTTCTCAGGATTTTCGGGTTCTCCTGGGTGGTCGACATCAGGGCTTTCGATCTCCTTGTCTATAGCTTCCAAAGTATTAGTATTATCTTTTGTAACGGTGAATTTAATAGGTGTCTCATCGAGTTCATAGCCATCGGGGGCAGCAGTTTCAACGAATGAATAGTCGCCAGCCTCAAGGTTAGAGATAACGATTTGACCTTCAGCGTTAGTAGTTAGACCGCTTTGGAGAACTTGACCATTGCTATCTAATAGATCGAAGACGGCACCAGGCAAAAGTTCTTTCAATGTGGCGTCAACTTTTGTTAAAACAACGGTACCTGTGTTAGAAACGACAGTTGTTGCAACGTTGAATTTTTCCAACTGAACTGGTGTTGTTTGACCGGCAACAACAGTAAATTCAATTGGAGTTGTATTCAATTCATATCCAGCAGCTGGTTGAGTTTCAACAAATGAATATTCGCCAGCAGGTAAGTCCTCGACAGCAATTTCACCATTGCCATCAGTAACCATACCTTGTTTGATGATATTGCCATTCTTGTCGAGTAAATCGAAAACAGCTCCGGCAATTGTATCTTTAGAATCAGAATCGAGTTTCTTTAAAACAACGCTACCAGTTACGGCGGCATCTTTATCATTAGCTACTAGGTTAATAGAACCATTGGTTGGAATGGTAAATACATGTTCTTTGGCATTTAGTTTATAGCCATCAGGAGCTCTAACTTCAAGTAAAGTGTAAGTACCGTAAGGTAAATCTCTAATGATTACTTGACCATTTTCATCAGTCGTAGCGTTAGAAATTAAAACTTTACCACGAGCATCCTTTAATTCATATTCGGCACCAGCTAGTGCTTGGTTAGTAACGGCATCAGTTTTAGTGATTGTGATTGAACCATCTTTTTGTTCACCACCACCGGTACCAGAACCACCCCAAGAAGTTGATGAGTCAACGGAATAGTTACCTTCGCTGGAACCCATTGTAGCGTGGTTAGTCCAAGTTGTTGGACCGTTAGGGTTGGCGCTAGTTACTTTAGAACGGTAATAAATTTCGACGGCAGAGTTTATTTCACCAGGGAATGTAATAATCAATTGATTTCCTTCGACTTTTACATCAGGAGAAAGTTGAAAACCACCACTGATAAAACCGTTAGGACCAAATGATCCACCGGTAGCTGATAATGAACCGGGGATATATTCTTGTCCAGGACTGAGCGTATCGGTAATAACGACATTTGTTAGTTTGTGTTCATTAGGGTTGAAAGCTATATTCCAAGTTAATTCGTTAGGGGCCAATTTGGAAGTAAATCCAGCAATCCAACCGTTTTTGTTAAACATCCAATTGTTACCTTCGTTGTTATCGCCGGTATTAGTACCTTTAGCTACTAAAGATAAAGTACCGTGACGGTTAGCAGAAGTTTCCTCAAGGGCGCTGTTAAAAGTGATTGTACCTGTTTTAGCACCGGCCTTGAGTGTAGCAGTACCAATTTCAACACCGTTAGAGTCGTAAATTGGAAATGCTAGATCACCAGGTGTTGTGATACCACTAGGTAATTCAAATGTTACAGTGTCACCTGCATCAATTGGAACGCCGTCTGGAATACTCCAGTTATATTTAATGTCGAAGTTTAACCAGGCGTATAAATTATCAGATGGTTTGATAACATTGCCATTCATGTCAGTAATTGTAGCGTCGTTGCCGGTTAAACCATCTACGGTCAATTCGGCTTTTGGCGTAATAGTTGCCGCTTGAGTAACTGTCTTTGGTGGCGAAATTGTTTTAGTTGTAGTTGGCGGTGAGGTCGTAGCAGCTTGAACAGTTTGCGTACCGGGGGATAGTAGAAGCATCAAGGCAATGAATAAACCAAGAATAGAGATAGCCACTAATGTTGTAGCTAAAAATTCTCTCTTAATTAATTTCATCTTTCAGACCTCCAGTTAATAATGGAGTAAATTTTCTAAATATTGAAAACCGCCTCTGAGTGGCAATAATGTAGTCAGCTTTAACAGCAGCTACATTATTGCTACTCGGAGGCTAGAGTCTATTAATTAAAATTTTTAGGCTTCCAATATTTAGGGTGTAATATGTTTATTCATTATTACGGTTAGAGTATATGACTCCATATTAAGGTAAGTAAAATAAATAGCCCAATTAAATTTTAATATTGATTTGATAGTATTTTTAATATGTACCAATTTTAGATTTGCAATTAAAAAGGCTCAAAGTTAGCAGACAAATCATCTGCTAATTTTGAGCCTTTGGGGCCTAAACGATACCGTATCTAAAACAAGTTTCATACACATTGTAGTAGTTATACAAGTGAGTGTTCAGCGGCTTCTGGTGTAAAGTCGATTTCATTGATACTGGATTTTCTACGAATAAAGAAGGAAATACTTAATAACGAGAAGACGGCTGTGATTGAAAGTAATACTAACATCTCAGGCTTGGCTGAATCGCCAATCATCAATGTTTGTCTCAATGCATCCACGCTGTAACTCATTGGTAGGTAGGGATGGATTGTTTGGAAAAATCTATTTGATAGTTGAATTGGATACGTTCCTGCTGAACCACCTAATTGAAATACTAGGAGAATCATGCTGAAAAATGATCCAACTTTGCCAAGAAATAGATTGAGCCAGTAGATGATGGACATGAACATCAAGCCGGTTAAAAGTAGGACGATGAACGTTGCACCTGCCTGTACTGGTTTCAAGTCATCGATTAAATGCAAGAGGACGAATGCTGCAGTAGCTTCGCCAACAACGAATATGCCAGTAACGGTTGATTTGCTAGCCCACCATGCGATGCCAGTTCTTGGAAACTTTCTTGGTGTGTAAATATCGAACATTAGGTTGAAAGCTAATGCACCGACGAAAAGTGAGACAGACAACATGTAGGGTGCCATGCCGGTTCCGTTGTTAGGAGCTTTGTCACGTTCCTTGTGCTTAGTTGTGGCAGGCTGGGCTAATTGATTGTAAGTCAGGTTAGTTGATTTGAGATTGGATTTTTTAGCTCCAGTGGCAAGTTGTTGAGCGATTGTCTGATTACCATTAGTAATTTTATTGATACCTGAACCCATCTGTGCAGAACCAGTGGATAAAGTTTGCGAACCGTCAGATATTTGATTAGCACCATTAGCTAGCAGGATGGAACCGTTCGTTAGCTGCTTTCCATTCGTGGCAAGTTTAGTAATGCCTGTTGTTAAAGTATTGGCGCCGTTGTCTAGTTGATTGATACCGGAAGCCAAAGTGGGTGCCTGTGAATTCATTTCATTCAAGCCATTATTCAAAATATTAGTTCCATTTAGTAAAGCTGAATTTTTACCAGCAAGTTGGTTAGTACCTGTGTTTAAAGCTGTGGTTCCTTGGACTAGCTTATTCGTGTTACTGTCAATCTGACCGATACCACTGTTGAGCTGTGACATGCCAGTTGCGGTAGTACTAAGTTTGTCTGTCAGTTGACTTGAACTGGCAGCTAGTTGTGCAATAACGGTGGATAAGTTATCTTGCGTTTCAGTTAAGGAATGTTGTGTGTCGTTCAGTTGGGTAATTGTTGCAGCTTGAGTCGTCATTAATTGATTAACATCGGAAGTTAAATTGTCGGCGGCTTTAGTTAAACTATCGGTATTGGAATCAGTAACGGCAGCTAAAATGGCGTTCTTTTGTACTGTGGTTAGCCCTTGTTGATCCGCTACTTGAGAAATTTTAGTTGTGACGTCTGTACTAGATTGGTTGTTAATAGCCTGTTGTAAATTAGTCAAATCACTTTTTAATTTAATTGCTTGGTCAGAATTAGTAGTTGCCAGCTGATTTTTCATAGTGGTAATCGAGCTGTTGAGTTGTGTGGTGTTATCAGTCAAACCAGAACTGACTTTTTGTAAATTGTCCGTTAGATTTTGGCTGGCAGAATGGAGCTGTGTTAATCCAAAATTCAAATCATTGGAACTACTTGATAACTTATCAGTGCCGGAACTTAGAGCTTGGGCTCCAGAATTTAAAGTTCCAACTGACGAATTGATTGAGCTGACGCCATCCGTGTAGTTTTGTAAACCAGATGATAGAGTTTTTCCACCAGTTGATAATTGTCCGAGACCATTTACAAGAGCAGACGATTTGTTATCAAGTTGGTTAAGACTGTTACTCAAATTTCTGGAACCAGATTCAGCTTGGTTAACACTGGTCACGTATTGATTCAAACCTTGATTAAAGGTATTAGCGCCATTAGAAAAGGTTAGGGATCTTTTAGCCAAAGTCTTCAAGCCAGAAGTTATCTGTTTATCTGCACCTTCAACCTTAATGCCACCAGCAGTTAATTTCTGACTACCAGTTGCGGCAATGTCCATACCGTTAGATAGTTGCTTGATGGAGTTAAACATTGTTTTTGAATACGTCTTAGTCACTTGTTCAGAAACTGATTGAGCAACTTTTTGAGCGGCGGAAGCAGTCATTTTAGATGCTGTAAAATTGTGACCGGCGCTTGTTTCGTAATGTAAAACCATTTTCTCGGGATGCTTATTGAGTAGTGTTGTCGCATTTTTGGAGAAGTCTTTGGGGATGGTAATGACCATGTAATACTTACCATTTGTCAAACCTTTGTCAGCAGTGGCAGTAGAACTTAAAATGTGAAAGTCCATAGCTTTGGATTTACTAAGGCTCTTAGTCAGATTCTTGCCGACCGCTAATTTATTGCCTTGATAAGTAACACTTTGATCATGATTAATCACTGCCACTGGGAGGTCTTGCAACTCACCATAAGGATTCCACATTGACTTCAGAAAAGTGACTGAGTAGATAGAGGGGATAAAAATCATGACCGCGAAAACAATAATCATAAGTTTATGTTTTAATATATATTTCCATTCTGCTTTAATCATATTAATCTCCTTCATAAAATAAAATATGTTATAGTTGTCTCGAAAATTAATACTCAACTGTGGCTTAAATAATAAACTGAAAAAATTTCAAGTCCACAACATAAATACACAAAGTGTGTAATAAAAATTAAAGGTGAGAAAATGAATAAAGTTGATCTTCGAGTTCAGAAAACTAATGAGTCCTTACAAACGGCGTTCCGGCAACTGGCAAGTACTACAAGCTATCGCAATATCACAGTTAAAGCTTTGACTGAAAAAGCTCATATTAATCGCAAGACATTTTATCTACATTACGATTCGATTGAAGATTTTTCTGACACGGTGGTTGATGAAATTGCTGGAAAACTCTTAGGAATAATGATTGAAAGACCGTTAAACCAAGGCTTGTCCGAACCAGGTTTTCTGTTTGATCAAGTGCTCGACTTTTTCAAAGAGTCGCGAGAATTTTATACTTTGATGATGACATCTGACGATTACAGCTCTCTGGCTAGAAAAGTTGAAAAGCAGGTTGCCGAAGGATTGGCTGCAGCTATTTTTAAAACATTCGATATTTCTAAATTAGATGCAACAGTCTGTGCAAACTTTTTGATTCGTAATACTTTGATGCTGTTCCGAATTTATAAAGAAGATAAGAAGAATTTGGATCGAAGCGAGTTTCGTGACCGCTTGATTAGACTGGATTCAAGCGGATTGAGTTCGTTTATCGACGTTAAAAGAAATATTCGCAAATAAAATTTTTTTGAGAGTAAATACAAATCAATAAAAAAGCGCTATCATTATAGTAGTTACAAAGTGTAAACGTTTTTAGGCGTTGTCTCCGGCTAGAATATATACTTTATAGATTTTAGTAATTTGGTCGTTGCGTGCGATGTGATGATTTCAAATTATGTGCATTGGATTATAGAAAAAAGTTGTTTTCTATCAATGTAGAGGCTTAGTTGGTAGAGATGAACTGGCTGGAGGTTTTGAGGGAGAAAGGTAACCGCAGTGATAGTGGTGTTAGGCCGATGTTTTTCCGGCCTTACAGCACAGACGTATTTTGAGATTCGCGTTTTTTGCGGAGCTCAAAATCGAGATGAGAGACCTTGGCTCGAATCGGTCTCACAGCGATTAACCTTTCTCCCTCAAAACCGGAAGTGGAATTTAAAAATTATGATTTTTATTTATCAATTAATAGAGGGGAGGGAACCTGATGGAACTTAAACAGAATGTTAATCAAAAACAAGTTCAAGGGTTGTCTTTAACGCAAGGAATGCGACAATCAATTTTAATTTTGCAATCAGATGCCATTGATTTGGCTGATTATTTGAGTGAACAGAGTTTGGAAAATCCACTCTTCGATGTTCACGTTAATTTGGATATGCCATTTGTCGATAATGAAGGTGGCAATGGCTATCAAATAAGGGATGAACAGCAGTCGTTATTTGAATATTTATTGGATCAAGTCCAACTGACTATGCGAAAGACTCCGTTGCGAGATTTAGTTGTTTATTTAATTGAACAGCTTGATCCTAACGGTTATCTAACTTTATCGGACGATGAGATTTTTGAGGAAGTCGACGATATAACGCCAATTATGTTGCTTGATGCGAAAACACTTTTGCACCAACTTGATCCTCCCGGGATTGGGGCCCGTGATTTGCAAGAATGCTTGTATCTTCAAGCAGAAGCTGACAATGCTAATAAAGCTGTCATGTCAATGTTGAGTGATAATTTTGAATTGTTCACCAAACATGAATGGAAAAAATTAAAACGTGCCTTGAAACTTTCGAATGCTGAATTGCAGGATGATGTTAACTTTATCCAGTCACTATCAGCTAATCCTGGCCAACGTTATACTTCACAAAACGAGCAATACGTTGTGCCCGAACTAGCAGTTAAGAAAAATGGTGATAAATTGAGTTTGGCTGTAACAAAGTATGGTCAACCACAATTGATTTTCGCTGAAGAAACATACGATCGACTAGCTAAATCAACCGACGAAGACGTAGAGAAGTATATTCACGATAAATACAATCAGTACAAGACGTTGGAATATAATTTACAAAGACGGATTGAGACTGTATCAATTATCGGTAAATGTATCGTTAAGGCACAGTATAAATTCTTTATGCAAGAGACCGATTCGTTGGCACCACTGTTGATTCGTGATGTGGCTCAAAAACTACAAATGAGCGAGTCAACCGTAAGTCGGACAATTAATGGAAAATATATCCAAACCGATTTTGGTATCTTTGAATTGAAACAATTCTTCTCACGTAGAAGTAAAGTTACTGTCGGTGAAGAACAATCAGTTGATCAAGTTAAGAACAAGATTAAAGGTATCTTGGATGACGAAGATAAAACTAAGCCATTGAGCGACCAAAAGATTTCGGAAATGTTAAAGGATGATGGATTGAAGATTGCTAGAAGAACCGTTGCTAAGTATCGTGAGCAATTAGGCTATCCTGCAACCAGCCGCCGTCGTGTATAAAAAGTTCTGAGTTTACTCAGGGCTTTTTTTATATGTAATGAATGCCGCCGGATGGGACGAATGATGGGGACCGCTATGCGAACGGTTCGAGCCAAGGTCTCGAACCTCGATTTTGAACTTCGAGAAAACCGCTCGAATTTCAAAATACGTCGGTGGAGTAAGGGATAAATCCCTAACTCCACTTGCACAGCAGGTCCTCATCATTCGTCCCATCCGGCTAAGTTAACTGTTGATTTGGTTGGTATTAATAAACTATATTTTTATTGTTGATTTCTTGTTTGAATTTAGTATGTTTCTTCGTAATTTACTTTAAGAGCAAGAAATGGTTTTAGCATTTGGCAGATTTAGATGGTTATCAGTTATGTATAGAAGTCAAAAGATAGTTTTAAATAAAGTAATAACATAGACGGAGGTTGGCAGAGATTTCACGTGCAGTGGAAGTTATGTTAGGCTGGTGGTTTTCCAGTCTTACATAACAGGACGTCTTTTGAAATTCGAGTGTTCTTCTCGAAGTTCAAAAGCGAGGGTCGAGACCGTTCTTTGGCTCGAGCCGGTCCCACAGCAGGCGAAAATCTCTGTCAACCGGAGTCGGCATCCTTTAATTAATTTCAAAGAAATTGTCTTTTTGGCATGAAATATTTGTATAATGAACTAACTAAGGGAGTGCACATATGAATATTGGACAATTGATAAATCAAATCGTCTTGATGTTTTGCTTAATGCTGGTGGGGGTTCTAATCAATAAATTGGAATTCATGCATTCGCAAACTTCGAGTGATTTGACCAACGTTTTACTATATATTGTTTCGCCATGCTTGATTATTAATGCATTTGAACAGCCTTATTCTGGCAGTCGGATTAAACAATTCTTGTTGGCGATTGCTGGCGTGTTTTTACTTTATATTATTGAAATTATTGTGGCTAAATTAATCTTTGGACGACTGAAAAATCAGAATTTGCGACGGATTGCTCAATATGGGAGTATTTATTCCAATGCTGGGTTTATGGGGATTCCGTTAATCAGTGCACTATTTGGTTCTGAGGGTGTATTCTTTGCGGTTGTCTCTTTGGCAGCGTTCAATATCTTCAGTTGGACTCAAGGTGTGTCACTATTTAATGATAATGAGCATGGATCGGCTGAGAAAACTGATTGGAGACAAGTGTTGCTGAATCCGAATATTATCGCAATTTTTCTAGGAATTTTAATATTCATTTTCTCTGTAAAAATACCAAGCATTCCCAACCAAGTTATCAAGTATGTCGGCTCCATCAATACACCGCTGTCGATGATTGTGATTGGTAATAGTTTGGCTAATATTAAGTTTAGTCGCGATATGTTGAATAAAGAAATTGGTTTGACGATTTTATTACGTAATTTATTGTTTCCAATTATTGGCATAGTGCTTCTGAAAGTTCTCGGTGTTACAGGCATTGCTTTCTATACGACAATCGTAATGGCAGCCTGTCCGGTGGCTGGATTGGTCGTTTTGTTTACGTTGCAAGCTGATGGCGACACAGCACCGGCTATTTCGTTGATGAGTTTGTCTACTATTTTAAGTTTAATTACGATTCCAGTAGTTTTCGCATTGGGAAGTTTGTAAAAAAATCCTCTACTATTAGATTCAAAATCTAAATAGTAGAGGATTTTTAATATTTTAAGGAAATCAATCTTAAAGCAGTCACTTTTGAAAAGCAAACAAATTTTCTGGTTGCCAGATGAAGTCATCATCACAAATGTAACCCCTTAGCCATAGGCGATTGTTAACGTGTCGTAGATAAAATCCTTTAGGCTGGTTAACCTCAGTTGAGGTTATAGGAGAAGCAAAGGTAACGGCTGAATCAGGAGCTTTGTGGCGGTGCATGGCATGATCATCACTGGCTGGTTGATCTTTCCAGAATAAACGGCCGTAAATAGCGGTTTCCAAAGGGCAAAGTTTATAGCCTTGTTCTTGGGCGCCCAAAAGAATATTCGGCAAGGTAGCGGTAGTTTTTAAATTTAGTTCAGCAATCGTCAAGATTTTTAAAGTTACTAAATGTGGCTCTTGAGAAAGAACAAGTCGAGAATCAGTAAATAACTTTTCAGCACTTGGATTAAGACCAATCTGTTTTTCTTGAAGTTTGTCTTTTAGCTGATTAAGAGAGAAACCACCTACATTGAAAGTTAATGAGAACATATTTTTAGCTCCTTTGAAAAAAACTATCAATTTAATTAAAGCATTAATATAGCTTTAATTGTACTGTACTGCAGAATTGAGTTTACGACGATTACATAAATAAATAATTGCCGTTAAAGGAACAATAAATAACATCACTGGGTAAAAGAATTTAAGTGGAAAAATAGTTGGCAGGATTCCACCAATGATAGGTCCAAGTGACATACCGATATCACTTCCCAAATAATAGGTGGCGTTGGCAAGTCCTTGTTCTTCTAAGGGAGCTAATAAGAGCGAGGTTGATTGGGAAACAGAAACCATAACTCCAAAACCGATTGCCATTAAGATAGCTGCCAAAATCATTTCAAAGTTATTTTGCATTATTGTTAATAGGATGATATAACCAATTGTCGCAATTATGCAGATAGAAAACCAAATGCCGAATGAGATAGTATCGAAATAATTTTTTAATAGAATTCGAATAATAATCAGAGCGATTGAGTAGCATAGAAAGAAAAGACTTACGGTAATACTCAAATGACGTTCTTGAACGTACATGACAATATCAGCTTGAGTGACAAAGTAGGGGATGGATAATAGTGAAAAAATTATTGCCACAGGTAGAGCATCTCGTTGAATAATCTTAAAATGTTTGCCTTCTAACTTAACAGAAGGTTTGGCGTGATTATCGATTAGTTGTATGACGGCTACCATGGCTACAGCACTCAAGGCTGCCAAGATAATGATGAATTTATAACCTAGACGCTGGTAGATACTGATTGCTAGGGCGGGAGCAATTGCCATCGCAAGGGCATTCAATAATCCGTAATACCCCATCGCTGCCCCAAGATGTTGCCGTGGAACTAAAAATGCCATCCAAGTTGCCAAACAAACAGTACATAGGACGAAACCTACACCATTGATAATTCTAAAAGTTAATAGCCAAGTTACATTGGAAGCAAAAAGGTATCCAAAATCACTAATAGCACATAAACTACCACCGATTAATGCTAAACGATATTTAGAAATTCGGTCAGTTAAATTTCCAGCAAAAGGTCTTAATAGCATTGAAGTAATACTCATAATTCCCACAATGATGCCGGCAAAAGCACTATTGATCCCTAAATTACGGGCATATCCATTCATCAGTGGGTTAATTGCCTGAATACTAAATTGATAAAAAAAGGTTGCTAACATTACAAAAATAATGTCTTTTGAAAAAAATGAGAATTTATTTGTCAAAATTTATTCTTCTCCTTTGAAAGCTAATTTGACAAAATAAAAAAAGGTGTTTATGAACACCTTTCTTTTATTTGGTTATAAAGATGAAAGTTCTACTGTAAAAAAATATTAATTATGGACGAGCAATACCTTTAAAGAGCTGTAGCACGGTTTTGGCATGTTCGGTTCCTTTATAAGGTCTTTGACCAATATCTTTGATAATTTGTTGGTCTGGCTTAACTGGTGACCATAATTTTTCAGTATGATTAGTAGCAAAATCAAGTAATGTTTGACTAATGAATTTATCACGATCGAGTTGTTCTTGACTAGCATTAGGTGCTGTTTGACCGACAATACCGTACATGTCAGTACCGTGATAAGCGGGAGAACCTTCAACTGGGCCAACACTTAGTTGATAAACGCGTCCGCCAGCTTGAGCATGATCATGTGCTTCTCGAATAGCGGGTAAGGTGAAGTTATAGTCTGTGAAGAATTTAGTTCTGACATTGAGAGGTGAATCTTTGCCAGCTCCACAATGTAAAGCGATAGCCTCAGCTTGTTTGCGTGGAATATGGCAATCATAAACCATTTCATCAATTACGTTTTCGACTGTTTTGGGATCAACGTTGTCTGGAATATTAGCAGCGTACCAGCTTGCCTCAGCTGTTGTTGAAGTTATTATTAGGTCGACATCTTTGTGTGTTCCACTTTTAATAACGTCAGCGGGGTGAGACTTTAAAATTCCATTTGGTAAAAATTCATCATCGACAATTCCAATTGAAAGTGTATTTAGATTACCGCGTTTCAAAACGTCAGTTGGTAAAACTTTGTTAACTGCATCAATTAATGCTTTGTTATCAACAGTTAATAACTGTTCTGGTGAAGTTAGCTCGAGTGTTTTCAAAACTTTATCTGCTAATTCTTCTGCCCACCAAGCTGGAATATAACGTGCGGCATATCCTGAGAATGGTGCTAATCTGCTATATAATCCGTCAGCTTCAGGTACAGCTAAGAGCGTTAATAATGAAAATGAACCAGCGCTATGACCAGTAAGAGTAACTTGGTTGGGGTCTCCACCAAATGATCCAATGTATTGTTGAATCCATTTCAAAGCCAGAATCATATCTTGTAGACCTAGGTTACTGGCATCTTTAAACTTTCCACCATATTGAGATAACTCAAGCCAACCAAGTGGTCCTAAGCGGTAATTAAGAGAAACTCCAATAACTTTGCCACTAGCGACTAAGCCAGATAAATCTGATGTATCTTGAGAATTAGCGCCATAAGTCCAACCACCACCGTGGATATAAACAACGACTGGGAGCTTTTCTGTGACATTATCTGGAGCCCAGATATTAAGATTTAAGCAATCTTCGCTTTCACCTTTGTCAGAATTTAAAAAGTAAGGATCAGTTAGTTGCACCGATGCTGGTCCACTTTGACTATATTCATGGTTAGATTCGAATGGAACCATTTTAGCTTTTTGGAACCGACTGGAAGTACCATAAGGAACTCCGAGCCATTCTTGAACGTTGTTAAATTTTTTATTAGGATGTGACATTTTAAATTTCTTCCTCAACATTTACTTTTTTTGTGATGCTTTGTTTATTGTTTCTTCATTCTAAACTGTAACCACACGTTACAGTCAAGCATAATTTTAATTAAATATGTGAGAAAAAGACGTTGATTCTCTTTTGATTAGTAAACAAGAGAATCAACGCCTTTGGGGTTATCTTTTAATAAAAATTTCAAATGAGTTAATGTCGCCACGATATTTAGCGATTGAATATTCAGCAGGTACGTCGTTCTTGGTTGTACCAGTTGTGTGGAAATAGAAGATTGGATCATTCTCATCAATATTTAATAAATCGGCAGTCGTTTCATCAGCAGATAATACTTCTAATTTACGGCGAACTTGTAAGATTGGGCAGTCGTGAGAATCCAAAGTGGCATACAATGAAACATCGTTGAAGTCGAATTTATCCAAATCGGGGAAGACTTTGTATGGAATATAACTCGTTACCAAAACAACTGGTTGATCGTCAGCGTAGCGTAATCTGACTAGTTTAAAAACATAATCTTTTTTATCAATTTTTAAATTCTCACAGACCTCATCGTTGGGCAATTCTTTCTGCAATAAAATTACGTGAGTTTTAGGGGTTAATCCCTTATTTTTTACTTCATCATTGTAACTTTCGATTGTGTGAGTGAATTCTTGAGAAATTTTAGCTTGTTTTACAATAGTGCCACGTTTTTTTCGCTTAGCCAATAATCCCTTATCAACCAATGCTTGGATTGCTTGACGAACAGTGGGGCGACTAACACCATAGATTTCCATTAGTTCAGTTTCCTTGGGAATCAGAGTATTAGGTTTGTAAGTACCGTCATTGATTTTTGAAAGCAAATCATTTTCGATTATTGTGTGTTTTGGCAAATTCCCACCATTCATAAGGCAAATCTCCTGTTATTTCATATTCTTTGGATATTTTCTGTCGATTTTAATTGAGTCAACGTGGTCAAATTCCATCCGTTGCTTGATTGCATCGATAATTTTAACGCCACTACTTGTACCAATTCTGTCAGCACCGGCCGCAATCATAGCCAAGAAATCGTCAGAATTTCTGATACCACCAGCGGCTTTAACAGAGACGTCATTACCAACAACTTCTTTCATCAATTTAACGTCTTCAATTTTAGCACCGCTGGGTCCGAAACCAGTTGAAGTCTTAATAAAGTCAGGCTTAACTTCTTTAGCGATTTCAGCAACATGCTTGATTTCATCTTTAGTTAGGTAAGTATTTTCAAAGATAACTTTGATCAAAACTGAATTATCGTGGCAAAGTTTGACGATACGTTCCATCTCATCTTTGATATATGCGAAGTTTCCATTCTTAACTTCCGTAATATTAATTACATAATCAATTTCATTAGCACCATTTTCTAGGGCGTTTTTAATGTCAAATAACTTGGATTCAACAGTCGTTTGACCAAGTGGGAAGCTAATTGCAGCACCGATATCAATGTCAGTGTCTTTCAATTCATTATAGCAAACCTTGGATTGCACCTGATTAATGGCAACCATTCTAAAGTGATAGTCCTTAGCCTCGTCACAAAGTTTCACCATGTCAGCATCAGAAGCATATGCATGTAAATTAGTGTGATCAACCAATTTTTCAAGTTCATTTAAAGTATATTCAAGCATAATTAAGTCCTCCAAATAATCTATTAAGTAATTACATATTAAATGGTATGCTAGCGCTTACAAAATGTCAACGATTGATTTACTAACTGTTTATGTATCACTGCATCTATGGGCAACTATGATTAGTATCGTAATATAACTGTGTGTCTGTTTTTTTAATATGTAATTACCTAAAAGAAAAAGCTATCAATTCATTTAAGAATTGGTAGCTTTCATTATTCACCATGTTTTTTACCGCGGACAACGTGGTCAGCGTGTTCCAACATTTCATTGATGATGTCCAGGATGTGCGGATCATCTAAGCGGTAGTAGTTGAATTTGCCTTGTTTTTCCGAACTAACCAGTTGGTGCTTTTTTAGAATTGCCAATTGATGGGAAACAACGGACTGTTCAATATCCAAAGTTTGACCAATCTCATTGACGTTTAATTCGTTATCTTCCAAAAGTTTAAGCATTTGCAATCGATTAGGGTTGCTCAATAATTTAAAAATTCGTTCAGATTCAATCAAATCTTTAGAATCAATCAATTTAGCTTGCTCTTTTTTAGCCATTGTTGTAAGTCCTTTGCTAGTAATTAAGTATAGTATACAGCATTAAAACAGGGCAATTAAGTGGCTAATCAAACCGCTGTCCCAGAAGACATACAGTCCTATCAGTACGTAACAGACTTTCATCAACTTTTCACCGTGAGCTTCCATAATCTTAGAAATTGCCGGTATATTTGCGATGAGTTTAATTAATAAAACGACCAGAATAGTCAAACTACCGATAAATAATAACGTAATGATAAAGTTAGAAATCGTTTCGCCAACTAAAACAGGTAGAAAAATGGAGAGATTGCAACCAGCGCAAACTGATAAATAGGTAACCAAGGTACTCCAAGTCTCTGATTTATGACTTGATTGTTTATTATCATCGTCGTCATCATCGTGAAAAGCCAAATAAATTGGCAGAATCCCCAAAATTCCTAAAATCCATTCCGGAAGAAAAGCTGACAAGGCTTTGCCAATAACAAAACTGGCCGTTAACAAGATTATATTTCCCAAAAGATAGCCAAGTAGAACATGCGATAATTTATATTTCTTTAAAAGGAATATAAGCATGAAGAAAAAATCCAAATTAACACTTAAAAAAGTTAAAGCTAAAATCCAATAGTTCATTATAATTCTCCAATACATATGTGCTTAATAACATATGTTAACTATAACATATATGAATTAAAAAAAGTACCAGACAATCCTAATATTACAGGAAACTGTCTGGTACCGTTGTTAAATACATTTGAATACTTTTACATTCAATTAATAACGATTGAATATTTCCCAGCACTGTAGACGAGATATTTAACTAACATCGCATCTATTTTAGTTTTTCATTATATCTCTAAAGAAATCAACTGTAATATCAAAAAGAGGTTTGAGAATTGCCAAGATCATCAATGACAAGTCAACGAACAGCAGCTTAACCATCCAAGCAACCGACATAGTTGTTGTAAAGTGGAAGTAGAGGGCAAACAAGCCCAAGAATACCGCGACGAATGCGAAAATATAAATAATAACGATTCCAATCAATTCTTCTGTTCTGTTTTCTGTGTGATCCATAATAATCTCTCCTTTGAAGCCGAGCGCAAATCCTTCCATTAACACCCCACGTTTTGTATACGCTTACATTATATCATTTTTGGTACTAAAGAAATCATTAAAATTGGCCTAAACGTTGATAAGTAGCACACATTAGGTTATTTGTTATCATCTTTAATCGTATGAGAGTTGAGGTTCTGTAAAATCGGTTGAATTGTTTAAATGGGGCATAATTAACTTGATAAGTAGGCTAACTATTGAGTTTAAAAGGAAAAAATGGGCTGTGACTTAACTATTTTCACCTTAAACATTCAGCATAAACGTGCAACAAAACATAGCTTTTTCCGCTTAAAACAAAAGAGACCAGCAATCCAAAATCGGATTACTGGAGTCATTTGCCTTAATGCTCGAAAGCTGACCATGTTTTGTCACACTCTCTATAGATTTAAATATTTACTTTCGATATAGTAACCGTCACTCAATTCAGCCCAAACGCTGTAATTATCAAGTTGAACAATTTTCTTAACGAAAACATCCTGACCGCCACGGAAACGTTTATTATCCATGTCGCCGTAGGGTGTCTTCCAAGCAGTAATATATTGGTCTTTATAATACATTACTCTGACTGAACGCTTGATTTCCATTGTATCAATTACTGAATATGTATAACTGATGTTGCTGGCGGTCTCAGCTAGGGGACTATTCAACATTTCTTGACGAGGTGTCGTTTGCTTGATGATCCGTGTCTTAATACTTTCAGTACTAGGAATCCAAGTGTTACCACCAAGGTTATACCAGATTGTCTTATTGTAAGTTTCTTGAACAGCACGATAAACTTTCCAAGTTGTTCCATAAGGCAATGTTTTTTCTAGTGGAACTTTGTTAAGAGGCTCGCTGAAGACACGAACATTATTAGTTGTTTCAATGAAAAGATTCTTGTTGATCTTGATGTCTTTCACTGGCAAAACGTTGTAGACATATTCTTGTTCTTGAACACGTGAAGTAAATTGGCCACCGGCTTTTTTGGGTGAGTGAACTAAGAAATGGTTGGCTTCTTCGAGTGGCTGAGTGTCAAATTTACGATTCAAGTCGCCCTCAAGATATTGAGGATCAGAAATTAATTTTCCGTCAGTGTTGCGGTGATAAACGATGACCGGTGCTGACAATTGATTGGCATAAACTAAATAGATTCCGTCAGAATTAGGGATAAATGTCTGTTGAAAATTTGTGACTGATGACAAAACAAATCCTGGTATTTCTTTCCAAGGAATATCTAGTTTATCTAGATAATGGCCCTTGATCATAGTAGAGTCGGAGATTTCTTTGCCAAGAGAATCAACATAGTGAACTTCAATTTCAACATCATCGCGAGCTAATTTTTTAACTTTAGGTGAGAGTACATTATTTTCCATAGTTCTTTCCCCGTTATGGGAAAAGTCTTGCGTATTTTTCTTTCCCATAATAATTCCCTTCTAACATTAAATTAGTGTAATTCTAACATGAAAAATTTCCTCTAATTGCCTTTATATAGGTATCTTAAAGATATTTAAGGGAAACCTAATAAAGAGTAAAGAAAATTTTAAACTTTGGGTGGGGTATCTTTGAATTCCGCCTCCAGATGCCAGTTTTTTCGCCTGCCGTGAGGAACGGTTCGAGCCAGAGTGCGGTCTCAAACCTCGCTTTTGAGCCGAAAAACGCGTCTCAAAAGTCGTCCTGTGGTGTAATGGCTTGTGCCATAACGCCACCTTCACTGCTGGTTAAAAAACTGGCACCCGGAGGCTAGGGTATTTTAAAGATTTGGGTTATTTGTATGCTTAATTTTTAATTATAGAATGCTGAGTTAGACATTATTTCTGAAGGGTTTATTTTGGACACATCAATGTATTAAAAAAGCCTCAAATTCAATTAAAAGTCAAATAATATTTCCTATAATTTAAATCATTTTGGCAAAAATTAAATTATCTAAACTGATTATATAGACGATTAGTAGGATGATATACTTCTTATACATAAATAATGTAAGGGGTTTAATGATGCAAAAATCACACAAACGTTGGTTAATAATATTAATATTTATTTCCATACTGTCTGCCTCTTCGTTTAATCGTAGATATAAAAAAGTGAATGCTGAAGAAGCAGAAGTCACTGAAGTAACGCCATATAAAAAGCCTAGTGGTAATGCAAGGTCCTTTCTGGGCTTGCGTACTAGAAGCGGGTATATTTTACAACCGGCTGACAAAACTTATATTCAAGTTGATCAGACGAAGACTCTTAATGCTGATGCTAGACGTTCTTTAGCAGCACAGCTTGTATATGCTATACCTTTCCCTGTTCGAAGATACCAGTGGTATAAGTCAACTGATGGAAAGACTTGGACGGAAGTGCCAAAGAAACAGTCTGGGCAGGAAAAAAAATTGCCACTGACTCCGACTGACGTAGGGACTACATATTATCAGATGGAAATTTACTGGGGAACTGCACTTGGTTGGATTAGGAACAAACAGCTTTATTCTAATGTTGCTACAGTTTATGCAGTCCCTGAACCAGTGGATGCAACAAGCGTGAAAGTAACAACAGATGATGATTATTTATACAATTCAGTTAATGATATTGTCAATATTGAAACTTATGCTCATGCTATTCCGACACCTGCAAACTTTACTGGTACTGTTTCATGGAGTATTGATAATCCTAATTTAGCAACAATTGATGAAGAAGATGGACTGATTACAGCTAATACGAATCGCCTTGGTGGAGTCGTTACGGTTACTGCAACGATGCATAATCCAAGTGGTAAAGATATTACTGGGTCGACGGAAGTATTGATTGGTGGAGGGCTGGAAGATCAGACGGTCCATGCGGGCAATACGGCAACATTTGATCTCCGAGGGAATATTGGAGATTTAGATGATGAGGACGAAGATGACAGTGATGGGAATAATGACTACACAGTTAAATGGTACAAAGAAGATCCAATCACGCATTCCAGAACGCAGATTTTGAAAGATGATCCGCAAGCACTTTCTTACACAACACCAGCGACTACTTTGGATGATGATGGAACAATTTTCTTAGCTATTATTCAAGTTAAATATAATGGGAAAATCTATTCCTACACGACAGAGGATGCATACTTGCACGTGTTGCCAGAGGGCGGTCCAAGCATTGAGTTACATGATTCTTTGAGTAATGAAACTTACCATGACAAAAACGATACAGATACCGTAATTTTTGGTGTTAACAACGGCGATTTGGTCAGATACAAGGATACAGTTACCAATGAGAGTACTTCAGGAACATTGAAAGAGGCCGACTACACATTGCCTTTGCGTAAGGGAACTCAAGTTGCCAGTGTTAAATTGGATGGCAAAGATACGACAAATTATAAATTAGTTGATAATGATGATACTAATAGTACTGATTTAGTAATTTCTGGGTTGAACTTTAAAATCAACGAAAGTCATGCTATCGAAGTTGACACAACTGTTACTGGTATTGATTCGAAAACAAGCTACACATCTGTGCCGTATATTACTGGTAAAAATGACGACAATAATACTTATCAAAAATTTGGTAATGACGAGACGCTGAATTATACAACTAATTCAGTAGTTGTTAATAAGGTAAATGATATTGACTATGGAACTATCAATTCCATTAGTGCTTCAAAGACTTTGTCACGACCAGATGAGTTAAACTTGCCAAACAATATGATGGAAGTTGAAGATATGCGCCGTTATAAGAATCCTTTGATAGTGTCAGTTTCGCAGGATTCACCATTACAAACTGATGCAGGTGATGTTTTCGCAGGACAATTACGTTTCTACAACAATGGTGAGTACACTAATCTTCTGGAGGAACCCGCTGTAGTTGCGAATACAGTCAAAGATGAAGAATTAGTTTCACTAGGATGGGATAAGGACAACGGGATCTTGCTGTACCTCGAGTCTAAATGGAACGTCGCGGGAGTTTATAAAACTCGAGTTAATTGGACGATTTCAGACAGCGTTTAATGGGGCCTTGCCGCCTCTGGTCGTCAGTCATGTAGGCGCTGTGCGACCGGTTTGAGCCAAGGTCTCGAACCTCGATTTTGAACTTCGAGAAGTGCGCTCGAATTTCAAAATACGTCGGTGGAGTAAGGGATAAATCCCTAACTCCACTTGCACAGCAGTCTACATGACTGACGACCAGAGGCTAGTTTTATTGATATGGGCAGTGGATTGGTTCTACTGATTTTGAATTGAAGCAAAAAAGATTTGTTAGCTATAAAAATATGTAGATAGTTCGCTTTTTCAATCGTCTTTTGGAAAATTAAGCTTTATTTGTAAAACGTGATTGACGAAGGTCAAACCTTTATGTGCTATAATACGTTTGTACAAAAAAAGAGGGATAGAGAACATCCCTCCAGTAGCTCGGTAGTCTTGTTAAAGATAAATGGCTACGTTAATTTATAGTTATAAAAATAACCGTTAACTGGCCAAGTTAGAGCGGTTATTTTTTTTGATGAAAGTCTAGTATTAAAACTACCAAATTAAAATGGTCAATTATCTATCAAGTATGTAGATAATTGGTCATTTTTTTTCGTAATGTAATTAAAGAAGGGGATGAAATTAATAAGTTAAACAATTTAATACTGAATCATAAAATCCAATAAATAAGTCGGAAGAGATGAGAGCAATCACCAACTGTGGGTGTGGCGTTATGGCTTCAGCCATTACACCACCGGGCGAGTTTGGAGACTTACCAGTCTTTGGTAAGGCTTCAAACCGAGGTCTGAGACCTTGGCTCAGGCCAGTCCGCACAGCAGGTGATTGCTCTCATCTCTGGAGACGGCAAAACAACAAAAAAGCTCGACCAAAAATCCCTCAGGATTTGATCGAGCTTTTATCTTCAGCACCACTAAATTTGGTAGTTTTAACTACTCTTCAGTATCAGGTGCACTATACTTAGAAATTTTAATTTCATCTTTATCGAGATGTGCTTCTAGTTGCTTATCCTTAGCATGATCCAAGTAATAGTCAGCAACTTTATCTTCAATTTGTTCTTCAATCACACGACGGAGTGGACGAGCACCCATCTTTGGATTGTAGCCCAAATCGACTAATTTATTCTTGGCATCCTTTGTTACATGAATGCTCAAGCCTTGATCAGCAATCATCTTGTTAGTGTCAGCCAACATGAGATCGACAATCTTTAATAGGTTATCTTTTGTTAGTGAATTGAATTCAACGATACCATCGAATCTGTTCAAGAACTCTGGTTTGAAGAATTCTGACAAACGATTCATGACTGAGTTAGTTGTACCAGCTGATTCAGCACCGAATCCGACATTTGCTTCTTGCATGCCTTGTCCAGCGTTGGAAGTCATGATGATGATAGTATCCTTGAAACTAACAGTTCTACCTTGAGAGTCCGTCAAACGGCCATCATCGAGAATCTGCAAGAACATATGCATAACATCTGGGTGAGCCTTTTCAATTTCATCTAGCAAAATCAAACTGTATGGATTACGACGAACTTTTTCAGTCAATTGACCGGCTTCTTCGTAACCAACATACCCTGGAGGCGAACCGATTAACTTAGAAACTGAATGTTTCTCCATGTATTCAGACATATCGAAACGAATCATTGAATCCTCGGAACCGAATAGTTCGCGGGCAAGTTGTTTAGCAAGTTCAGTCTTACCAACACCAGTAGGTCCTACGAATAGGAAGGAACCGATTGGACGACCTGACTTGTTAAAGCCGACTCTGTTACGACGAATAGCTTTGGCAACGTCAGCAACGGCCTTGTCTTGACCAATAATGTGACTCTTCAAATCTGGTTCCAAATTCTTCAATTGAGATTGTTCATTAGATTGAAGTTCACCAACTGGAATGTTAGTTTTCTCTTCAATAATCTTTTCAATCTCTTTATCAGTAACGATATTTTGACCAGCAGGTTCATCTTTATTGCTGTTCTTCATATCTTGGAACTTAGAAACTTGATCACGATAGTAGGCAGCTTTTTCGTAATCTTCATTACGAAGGGCAGCTTGCTTTTGGACTTCAGCGTCTGAAATCTTGTTATCTAAGTCTTCCATATCGACATGGTTGATTTGCAAGTTCTTCTTTGAACCAGCTTCATCAATCAAATCAATAGCCTTGTCAGGCAAGAATCTGTCTTGAATGTAACGAGCTGATAATTCAGCTGCTGCTGTAATAGCTTCATTAGAATATTTTACATGGTGATAATCTTCATATTTAGGTTGAAGGCCCTTTAGGATTTGAACAGTTTCGTCAACCGTAGGCTCGTTAACTTGGACGGGTTGGAGACGACGTTCCAAAGCTGAATCCTTTTCAATTGTACGATATTCATTTAAAGTAGTTGCACCGACAAGTTGAAGTTCGCCACGGGCTAGGGCAGGTTTCAAAACGTTACCCGCATCCATGCCGCCTTCAGCATTACCGGCGCCAACAATTTCATGAATTTCATCAATAAATAGGATGATATCAGTTTGTTTTTGTAATTCGTTGATCAATTGTTGCATTCTTTGCTCGAATTGACCACGAACGCCAGTGCCTTGAACAAGTGAGACAACATCAAGTCTTACGACTCGTTTGTGTTGCAACTTTTCAGGGACATCGCCGTCGACAATCTTTTGTGCAAGACCTTCGACAACGGCTGTTTTACCAACACCTGCTTCACCAATTAAGACAGGGTTGTTTTTAGTTCTTCTATTTAAAATTTCAATTACTCGACTGATTTCCTTGTCACGACCAATTACAGGGTCGATTTGTCCTTTTTTAGCAAGGGCAGTAAGATCGACACCATATTGATCTAAGACTCCATTCCCACGAGGTTTACGGCCATTATTACCGCCGCCATTGCCTGTTTGAGTTTGAGGACCTTGTTGCTCGAAAGCATCAGGTTGTTGTGCGCCATTCAAAGCGTTGAACAAGTCTTCGAAACTAGAAAATCCACCGTTTGGATTTTGTGCCATATTATTCATACCTTCGTTAGCTTGATTTCTTAACTTTTGATAACAGTCTTGGCAGAGATTGATTTCCGTCCGTTGACCATTAACACTCGTATATAGATGAATTGTTGCTTCATTTTTATGACAATTCTGACATAACATTCGCACCCCACCTTTCCTTTATCAAAGGATACAACGGTAGTATATAATTAGCACTCGAGTAATGCAAGTGCTAAGTCTTGGATTTTTTTAAAAATTATTAAGTTAATAGTAGAAAATAAATTTTTTTCAAATTTATGTGAAAAAGGATGATAATATAAACGCTTTCAGGCTCTAGTGTTGTAAGCGTTAAACGTCTTATCACACTTGACTTATCTCAAGGTTTTTTATGCAAAGCCCTTGTGAAAATTTGAAGATAATGGTAAATTAATTAGTGAATATTTGTAGTACAGCTACAGAATTTTATAATTATATGGTGAGGTATTTATTATGGAAAAGAAAGAATTTCACATTATTGCAGAAACAGGAATCCACGCACGTCCAGCTACTATGTTGGTACAAGCCGCAAGTAAATTTAGCTCAGATATCAATATCGAATTCTCAGGTAAATCAGTAAACTTGAAGTCAATCATGGGTGTTATGTCACTCGGTGTTGGCCAAGGTGCTGACGTTACAATTACAGCTGATGGTGACGATGCTGCTGATGCAGTTGCTGCTATTGCTGATACTATGACAAAAGAAGGTTTGGCAGAATAATGGTTAAAACTATTAAGGGAATTGCAGCCAGTGATGGTATCGCTACTGCTGAAGCATACCTTTTAGTTCAACCAGATTTGTCTTTCACAAAGAAAAGTATTTCAGATGCTGATGCAGAAGTCAGTCGTCTTAAGGATGCTATTTCAACATCAGATGATGAACTAACTAAGATCAGAGATATCGCTAAGGAATCTCTAGGTGAAGAAGAAGCTCAAGTCTTTGATGCTCACAAGATGATTTTGGCTGATCCAGAATTTACAGGTGCAGTTGAACAAGAAGTTAAAGATAAGAATGTTAACGCTGAACAAGCATTGCACGATATCTCAGAAAACTTCATTGCCATTTTTGAAGGAATGACAGACAACCCATACATGCAAGAGAGAGCAGCCGATGTACGTGATGTTACAAAACGTGTTATGGCCCACTTGCTTGGCGTATCACTTCCAAACCCAGCATTAATCGACCACGATGTCGTTATTGTTGCGCACGATTTGACACCAAGTGACACAGCTCAATTGAACAGTTATGTTAAGGGATTTGTTACTGATATCGGTGGTCGTACAGCCCACTCAGCTATTATGGCACGTTCTCTAGAACTACCAGCTGTTGTTGGTACTGATACAATTACAACCGATGTTAAAGAAGGACAAACAGTTATCGTTGATGGTTTAAACGGTGCTGCTATCGTTGATCCTTCTGAAGATGACATCAAGCATTACAACGAATTAGCTAAGAATTTTGCTGACGAAAAAGCAGAATGGGAAAAATTAAAGAACGAACCTTCAGTTACTGCTGATGGCAAGCACTTTGATATTGCAGCTAATATCGGTACACCTGATGATCTCCAAGGTGTTCTTGATAATGGTGCCGAAGGTGTTGGTTTGTACCGTACAGAATTCTTGTACATGCAATCAGAAAGCCTTCCAACCGAAGAAGATCAATTCAAGGCCTACAAGAAGGTTCTTGAAGGTATGAAAGGTAAGCCAGTCGTTGTCCGTACTATGGATATCGGTGGTGACAAGCATTTGCCATACTTACCACTTCCTGAAGAAATGAACCCATTCTTGGGCTACCGTGCTATCCGTATCAGTTTGGATAGACAAGAAATCTTCAGAACTCAACTAAGAGCTTTGCTACGTGCATCAGCTTTTGGTAACTTACGTATCATGTTCCCAATGATCGGTACTTTGCAAGAATTTAGAGATGCTAAGAAGGTCTTTGAAGAAGAAAAGACTAAGTTAGTTAAAGACGGTGTTAAGGTTTCTGACGACATTCAATTAGGAATGATGATGGAAGTTCCAGCCGCTGCTGTTCTTGCAGACCAATTTGCTAAAGAAGTTGACTTCTTCAGTATTGGTACTAACGATTTGATTCAATACACTATGGCTGCTGATCGTGGTAATGAACATGTTTCATACCTATACCAACCATATAACCCTTCAATCTTGAGATTGATCAAGCACGTTATTGAATCAGCTCATAAAGAAGGCAAATGGGCCGGCATGTGTGGTGAAGCCGCAGGTGACAACACTATGCTTCCATTGCTATTGAGCATGGGTCTAGATGAATACTCAATGAGTGCTACATCAGTACTTCGTGTAAGAAGTTTGATGAAGAAGTTGAGTACTAAGAATCTTGCTACATTGGCTGATCGTGCTGTTAACGAATCAATTACTAATGAAGATAACAAGAAGCTTGTTGAAGAATACTTGAACAAGTAATAATTTTTAAAGAGATTCTGCAGAGATGTAGGTCTCTTTTTTTTATGCCGCCAGAGAGTGCAAGTGTCAATTGGGTATAATGTATACTTCTGATTGTTTAGTCTGTGTTATATTTAAAATTCGGAAAAGACCCGCAACTTTTTTTGCAGGCCTTTTTGAGACGCTTAATTTTAAAATGATTATTTAATTGCTTTTAATTCCAACTAAAATTTTTAGTTTGCTGTACAGTAAATTAAAGAGCAACTTTTATATAGATTGAGGACTGAAATTTGAAAAAAATGACACTTATTATGGCAATTATGAGCTTATCATTTCTATTTATCATGACTCCCACGACGACATTTGCTCGGGCCGGCGGAAGTATGGGTGGCAGCTCTACAGGAAGCAGTAGTACTAGCAGCAATTCAAGCGACAACTATGACAATTATCGCGGATACCGTGGTTACGGTGGTTATGGGAGAAATCGTTTCTCATTAGTGGATGCCGCTTTAATTGGATTTTCAGGACTTTCTTTTTTTCATTTTTACAGGCGTAATCGTCGAGAAAATTATAAAATTCCTGAAACATATGATGCACTTACACCAGAATTGAATACTCACTTTGAACCCTTTTTCTATAAGGTAGAGGATGCCTGGACTAAAAATGATTTGGAAACTTTGAAAACATTGATGTCACCGTATTATTACGCGAAACAAAAGAGAATTATCAATGGATATATTCGTGGTCATAAAATAGATTGCCTTGATGGATTGGTAATAATTGAATTGGAACAAGTCGTTACATCATCGGATGAAAAAGTTCAGGTTATTGTGACAGCCCAGGCACGGGACTATTTTCAGTATGATAATAAGCCCGAAAGTTATAATCAGCAGATTCAGGAAGATACAAATATCGAACGTTTTAAAGAAATTTGGACGTTAGTATGGAAAGATGAAACTAACTTGCAACTTTGCAATATTAAAACAATTGGTTGATTTAATAAAGTAGGAATTCAAGGGGGGGAAAAGTATGACTATTTTTAAGATTATTGTTGGCAGTTTATTAGTGATTATTGCTATTCCGATGTATATTATCGGATTTAGAAGAAATCGTAAGTCTAATAAGTTGCGTAAAAATATTGGTGATATTGAAATTTGGAAAATGTCGATTATTTTAGCTCAAGAATATCCTAAGGAGTATAAACGAAATAAGCAGAACAGTCGGGTATTTTTGTTCGGGTATATTATTTTAATTATCAGTCTGGCAGGTTTGCTTGTTAGTCTGTATACTCTTATCTCCTATAGAGACAGTTCAATTACGGTTATTGCAGCGCTTGTTGGCATAGTGGCTGATATATTGATGATGATTTTCTATCGTCGTGTTTTGGAAACAAAGTTGGAAATTCAGAATTCTTTGAAGAAGGTTTCTGATCCAGAAGTTCAGGAGAAACTTTCAGAGTTTATAAATGCTAATCAACTTGCATTGAAAGGTGGTAAATATTTATTACCATCATTTTTATTTTTGTTTATAGCTTTACTAGTATTTCTGACGCTGTAGTAATTAAGCATTGTTCAAAAAATAAAAGAGACCTGCAAAATTTGCAAGTCTCTTTTTAATGTTCATCCTTCTTATTTGAGCTAAGGACAATATGTTCATTGATATTGTGATTTTTAATTACTGATTTAGCTAATCTATTATTTTCTTTCTCAAATCCTGCTTTAAAGTCAGGGTCTTTTAATTCTTTTTCCAAAAAAATTTCAAACTTAATGTTTTTCTGCATATGAGGTCTCCCATTTTAAAATCAAATAATCTGCTATAATCCACCATGCAACAGCGTAGTTAAGTACTGGTCAGCTTCATCTTTACTAATATCAGGCTGCTCAAACAAACACCATTCCAACATCACAACAATCAAATCACTATAAAATCGAGCTAACAATTTAGCAGGCACACGTTCAGATGTACTGGGCAAGGCGTTTTCCACGATAATTCTATTAGCCTCATGTTTCAAATAATGCGAGGTATTATGCCAAAGATGCGAATCAACACCATTGTTTAGTTTGATTTTTTCCAATAATGGAATATGTTCATGAAAGAAATCCAGTAACAAATTAAATGTTTCAATCAAACCATCTTCATTTTTAGCGACACTTGGAAGTTGTTTCAAGATATCACGACCAATGTATGACCAAAGGTATTCTAATAGATCCAGCTTATCATCAAAATAATTATAAAAAGTGGCCCGAGGGTATTCACTCTTTTGACAAATATCGTTAACGGTTATCTTATCAAATTCTTGTTCTGCCAAGGATTCAAACATAGCAACTCGAAAGGCTTTGAGCGTACGTTTAGCACCAAGTGTCAGGTGGTTAGTGACATCAATCTTCATTTTATAATTCTCCCCAAAAACATATATATAGTTAGAAAATACTTTCTGACTATCGGAAACCTTAACAACATTCTAGCATAGTGTAACCGCTTCACTTAAAATATCATGTGTCCAATATTTTGCATATCCAAATATATGTCTAAATATAGGCTGATATACAGAAATTGTCTCTTGTATAAATAACCCATTAAATTTATGATTGTCACAGTATTTTCAGAAAGTAATTATGTGATATTCATGTAAGGAGATAGAGATATGCAAAAGAAGCTGAGTAGATATATTGCAGCTTTGATTGGTTGGATCATTGTGGTCGTCGTTGCACTTATAGCGATGCCTAATGTTTCGCAACTGGTCAGAAATAAGGGAAATTTCACTTTACCTAATTATGCCGAAAGTCAGAAGGCTTCCAATATTGAAAAGAAAGCCAATGGTAATAAGGCAGTTCGAACTTATACGGTTGTTTTCAAGAATGACAGTGGTGGCAAACTTTCGTCGTCACAGTCAGACAGAATTGATGACAAATTAAATGAATTGGATAATAAGAAATTACTCAAGATCACGAATGTCATGGGTCCAAGCGATAATGCTGAAACTAAAAAGCAATTGATTGCTAAAGATAAGACGACTCAACTAGCTCAGGTAACTGTTAAGAAAAATAATTATGTTGGGCAGCAGGTCAAAGAATTGCAGAGACAATTGGATGTTTCTGGTATTCATACTTATGTAACTGGTGTTGATGCGTTAAATGATGCCTTTTCAACTGTAACTGAAAAGGGGATTCAGAAGACTGAAGTTATCGCGGTGATTTTTATTTTCATCGTTTTGATCATAGTCTTCCGTTCGCCAATCGTGCCACTGATTTCCTTACTTAACGTTGGGGTAGCATTTGTTACTTCATTGAGTATCGTTATGAATCTTGCACAAAAAGTTAACTTTCCAATTTCCAACTTTACTCAAGTATTCTTGGTCGTAGTGTTGTTTGGTATTGGGACTGATTACAATATTTTACTTTATAACTACTTCAAAGGAGCGTTGGCACGGGGACTTTCGGCTAAAGAAGCTTCACATGATGCCCAGATTCACGGTGGTCGGACGATTCTTTACAGTGGATTGTCAGTCTTCATCGGATTCTCAGTTCTTGCATTAGCTAAGTTTTCGTTCTATCAAAGTGCCGTTGGTGTTGCCATTGGTATTTTGGTGCTACTTGCAGTTTTGTTGACGCTCAACATGTTCTTCATGCAAACGTTAGGTGAAAAAATGTTTTGGCCTAGCAAAGTCAGTGCTGGTGGTGGCAAGAGTCGGATTTGGTATGGCTTATCAAGATCAGCTTTAGCATACCCTGTTGTTATGCTTGGTATCATTGCCGTTTGTGCAGTGCCATTTTTCATCAACCAGAATTCAACTTTGAATTTCAATAACGCTGATGAAGTTCCGGACAGTTATCAAGCTAAAGCCGGTTATCAGATTATTCAAAAGCACTTCAGTAAAGGTATGTCAGCTCCAGCAACGGTCGAAATTGAGGATAATTCCAAGATGACTTCCCAAGCTAAATTGGCTGCCATTGATGATTTGACAACTTATTTACAAAAAGAACCAGGTGTTAAGACGGTCACTTCCGCAACTGAACCTGGTGGTAATAAAATTAAGAGTATGTATCTCAAGAATCAATTACTAACTATTACCAACGGTTTGACAACTTCAACTAAGGGACTAGAGAAAATCAAATCAGGTTTGAATTCAGCTAGTTCCCAATTGCAGAGTGCAAATATTAGTGGAAGTACTGCTCAAGTTCAACAGTTAGCTAATGGTACTAGTGAATTACAAAGTGGTGCCCAACAATTATCCAGCGGTATTAATGAATATACTTCTGGTGTCTCGAGTATCAACAGTGGCGTTCAGAGTGCCAATAGCCAATTGCCAACTTTGACAAGTGGTGTTTCCACATTGAATAGCAGTTCCACACAACTTGCATCTGGTATGTCACAGTTGCAGTCGCAAGTTAGTGCTTTGTCAGGTCAAGCGACTCAATTATTAACTTTGATGCAGGCTTCCGGACAAAATACGACAGCAGCGGCTGGTGAGATTTCTCAATTACAAAGTTCAATCAGTCAATTGAGTGCTGGATCAACGGCACTTTCATCAGGAATTTCTCAATTATCTGGTTCAATGCCTAGTTTAACTTCTGGTATGTCGACGTTAGCTAGTGGAACTAATACCTTAGCTTCAACTAGTCCAACCTTAACTTCTGGCGGTCAAAGTGTTGCCAGTGGTGCAACGACAGTCAATAGTGGTGTTCAACAAATGAATACTCAATTGAAACAAATGTCAGCTCAAGTCACTGAACTTGAATCTGGCTTAACTTCAGCCAATGACGGTTTAGATACTTTGGCAAAAGGTAACACGACAATGAAGACTTACTTGGATGGATTGCGGACATCGTATGTTGGCGATACATTCTATCTACCAAAAGATACAATTAAGAGTAAAGCCTTCAAGCCAGCACTTGATGCATATATGAATGATAATCGAAAGATTGCTTCCTTAACAATTGTATTCAAGGGTGATCCTAACAGTGATACTACTTCAAAAGAATTGAAGACGATTCAATCCGATATGAAAGCTAAATTAAAGCATGGTCCACTCAAGAATGCGAAGGTAGCAGTCGGTGGACAAACTTCTCAGAATAATGATTTGAGAACCCTTGCTAACGGTGACTTTGGTCGGACAGCAACAATCATGACCATTGGTATCGGAATTGCGTTGATAGTTGTAACGGAATCAATCTTGCAACCATTGACGATTATTGGAACGTTGTTGTTAGCATATGAAGTTTCACTCGGCATCACCAGAATCTTTTCAAGACTCGTACTTGGTGACAATATGTTAAGTTGGAATACACCGTTCTTTACATTTATCATGTTGATGGCGTTAGGTGTCGATTACAGTATCTTCTTGATGATCAGGTTTAAAGATGAACCAATGCCGGATTTGAAAGATAAGATGCTAAACGCAGCAACATCAATCGGAACAGTTGTCATTTCGGCGGCAATTATTTTGAGTGGTACGTTCGCAGCATTGATGCCATCAGGCGTTACAACTTTGATTCAAGTTGCATTGGGCGTTATCTTTGGTTTAATAATCTTGGTTATTATTTTGCCATTGACCTTGTCAGCTTTGATAAGTTTGACGACTTGGCATAATAATAGGATGTTTAAAGTTAAGAAACCTAAAGAAAATAAATAAGCGGCTGAGGCTGATTCTAAAGAATAAAATAATAGCTTGCTTCATCTTGTGAGGGATGAAGCAAGCTATTTTTGCTTTTAGGGTCTGCCGCCTCCGAGTGACAGTGATGGCAGCCTGCTGTGGGGACCGGTCCGAGCCGAAATGCGGTCTCGGGCCTCGATTTTGAGCCTTGCAAAATCGGCAAGTCTCAAAAGTCGTCCTAGTGTTGTAAGAACGAGAAATTCGCTCGTCCTAACGACACTTCCCACTGCTGGCTCCATCACTGTCACTCGGAGGCTAATTTTTTGGACTGTATGTTTTATTATGAAATTTTGGGATTTATCGTTTGAAATAGTTCCTTAGTTATTTCCTATATTAATGAAATATATCGGCCATATTTTGTTGCTAGGAAATATAATAACCAGCATACTGTGGTTGCAACTTGTCGAAGGTGGTGGCTAATTCCCAGTAAAGCGAGGTGAAAGCTATGGAAACATAGTTAATAACTTATGAAAGAAAGGATTAGCTGTTGTATTATTTGATAGCGCTCATCGTTTTGTTAGGTGTTCTGAGAACAGTCGTTAAACAGTCCAATGGACTGCTGTCTGATCTCGCGCACTTAGTCAGAGCATGGAAAAGATTTAAAAAGACGCTAAAAAAATAAGCCATCCTAAGACTTGACCAGTCATTGGCTTATTTTTTTTGGTTGATTAATTGGCTACCACTTTCGTGGAGCTGTGGCGGCAGGCCCCCTGTATGGGTCTGTCGTCTTTTTTAATACAAAGATATTGTATCAGGTTAGTTTATTAACAGCAATAAATAGGAACATATTTTGGCAGTAAATTTATGATCAAAAGTACTGCATAATAATGAAATATATCGGCTATATCTTGTTGCTAGGAAATGTAATAACCAGCATACTGTGATTGCAACTTGTTGAAGGTGGTGGCTAATTCCCAGTAAAGCGAGGTGAAAGCTATGGAAACATAGTTAATAACTTATGAAAGAAAGGATTAGCTGTTGTATTATTTGATAGCGCTCATCGTTTTGCTAGGTGTTTTGAGAACAGTCGTTAAACTGTCCAATGGACTGCTGTCTGATCTCACGCACTTAGCCAGAGCATGGAAAAGATTTAAAAAGACGCTAAAAAAATAAGCCATCTAAGACTTCCCAGGTCGTTGGCTTATTCTTTAGTTGACTAACTTGCTACCACTTTTGTGGAGTCGTGGCAGCAGACCCTCTGTATGGGTCTGCCGTCTTTTTTAATACAAGGGTATTGTATCAAGTTAGCTTGGTAACAGCAATAAAATAGAAGACAAATTTTCAACCCTTAAAGAAGCACAATAATGTTCAGTCAAAGTAACCAATCTTGACCCCAATCATGGCAGTGATTTCATAATTTATGTTAACCTAGAATAAGAAATTTTCTTGAGAGGGGATTTATGAAAAACAAAGTTGTCCGTAATTTCTTAATATTCATCGTCTTTTGGTTAGCAATCATGATGGGGATGAACACCATGCACAAACAGCCACTATTTTACAATTTTCCATGGGAAGTGTTGCTGATTTTCCTATTAGCACTGATCCAAATCACGACTAATTATCAACGTAAAATTGTTTGGGGTATTTATTTCGTGGTTTTCTTTATCTACATGTTGCTAGTTGGCAGTTACGCAAATTGGACGTCATTGATAATTTTTGCCATAATGTCAGTTTTCATGACCGCAATCACGTATTATATCGGTAACCAATTCAAAAAAGGCGAACAGAAAAAATGAAAAAATTGTCCTGGCTAATTGTGACCTTGAGTTTAATGTTGATAGCAGGTTGCAGTGCCAAAAATAATGACACTAAGCAGCAGGAACGACAGCTTCAACAGACGATTCAAAAGAATAAAAAAGTTTGGAATAAGCAGAAAAAATCGGCTGTTAATATTGATCATAAAGGTTATGCACCGTTCGTTTCTCAAGTTCCGGTGGGTTACAATGATGAGGATATGACACTGTCACATTTTAAGAATGGAAGTAAGTTAGTTGTCAAAGCTCAGGTTATCAATTTGGAGCAGGAGCGTAAGTCTTTAGTAACTGAAACTAAGGCGACTATTTATATTGAAAAAGTCATCTCTGGTAATAAGGCTTATCAAGGGAGGACTATTAAAACTGAATTTTCCGGCGGTTTGAGTACAGCTAAATATCAATTGACTTCGATTGAGGGTAATTATGTCGGAGCAAAATTTGGCATTAAAGATCCAAAGACACCAGTTTATCTCAGTAATCCCAATATTCCGATGCCAAAGATTGGTCAAAGGATAATCGTTGGACTCAATAAGTTTCATCCTGAAAGTGAGACTGAGAAGAAGACATATCAAAAGAATGGTTTGACGGCCAAAAATTTCTTTGTCATAAGTAATCCTGAGGTTACTTATTGGGTTCAAAAAAATGGCGAATTCCAGTTGAATAATCCAGCGTTTTATAAAGATGAGAATAAGCAGAATTATCCAAATTTAAATAAGATAACTGATAAGTTTAATAATTAATGATGGATATTTTGCCGCAGAAATCGAATTTTGAAATTAACATTTACTTAAGCGAAAATACTAAAAAGAGACTGAACAGTTGTTAGTTCAGTTTCTTTTTTTTGATTATTAAAATAGACTAATTTATTGTATCTTAAATTAGAAAATATTATGGAATGAAAATCCTATTGAAATACATTACCATTCAAACGGTCTACAAATAGAGTATTGATAAATACTTACACCAAGAGTAATATTAAAAATATTATAATAATATTCTAATTTAAGAAGGCGACGTATGGATAAGTTTAAAAGACAAATCTATTTAGCAACTTCGGCATCCTTTGTTTCAGGTTTTGGAAATGGGATGTTTTCGTTTGCTATTGATCTATATGTTTTGCGAGAATCATCATCCCCATTATGGTTCGCGGGAACACAAATAATATCACCATTGATTGCCTTCTTCCTTTCTCATAAGATAGGTAACTTGATTGATCAAAAGTCACACAAGATTATTCTCAAGTGGTCATATCTATTTGAGTTCATAGTAACTATGTGTTACTTCTTTTTACTACAACTAAAGATTAATATGTCGATGAAATTTCTGATAACACTTGTCGTGCTCGTGTTTATAAATATCTTTGATTTGATTGAGCAGACTGCATATCAATCGTCCGTAATCAATTTAGTTCCTGAAGAAAAGATTCAACGATTGAATTCGTTGCAACGTTTAGCAGCTTCATGTTCACAGATATTTTCACCCGCACTGGGGGCAGCCATCTATTCGTTGCTCGGAATTTATAATATGATATCAATTAGATTGGTAACGGTAGTTGTCTCGTTATTGCTAATATTAGGAATAGATTTTCATGCGGCGGTTGGGACTTCGGAAACTAATGAACCTGAAGTTAGTGAAAGCCATAATGTTAAAATATGGGAAATTTTACAAAGAAATCGAGTCTTGTTATACGCCATCGTTATGTCCATTGGGGTAAATATTTTCTTAGCTATTTCGAATATTGCATTGCCATTTATGATGGTGCATGTGTTGAAATTTACAAATGGCCAATATGGATTACAACAAACGATGGTGGGGGTTGGATCAATCTTGGCAGGTTTCATTCTGTCAGTAGTGAAAAATATTAAGAATCCGATTCGAATGAGTATGCTTGCTATGATAAATATATCGATTTCTTTAATGATTTTCGGAGGCACGGGAATTATACATACACCTCATTTAATGAACTTATTAATATTTTTCGTCGTATCAGTTGTTATGGGAGCCTCTTTAGTTTCAATGGAAATTCCAATGAGTACTTACATGCAGTCATCCATTCCGAAGAATATCCAAGGTAGAATTTTTTCATTCGTCTTTGGAGCTTCTCAAATAGCTATGCCAATTGGAACGGTTATTGGAACTGCCTTAGTATACAAGCCATTCGTTCTGCTAATAATTAGTGGAATTTTGATGATGGTATTTGTAATAGTCAATTATTTAAGGAATGGCAGAGTTACTATGAAAGATGTTTTATAATTACGGTTACTCAAGAAACTTTTGTAATATTTTAAATTAGTGTTAAACCTCATCTAAATATCCGAAATAATCAATTTATAGTTATACAATTATTATGATTATATTTAGATGGAGGGGTTTTTATGAAAAAAAGTACATCATTATTGTTCAGTGGACTATTAGTTTCAGGTATGGTCCTTGGTGCTGTCGCAACAACACCAACAACAGTTCACGCTGATGGTACTGCTACCACACAAGCAGCCACAAATGTAACTAATAATGTTAGATTTGTTGACCAAGATAACAATTATGTTGCTAATAAGAGTTTGCAAGGTGCTAAAGGAGCAGCTATTAATTATGCTCCAGATGGCTATGCAGTTCCTACTAATAACAAGAATGTTTTCGGTGACGATAACACTACTGTTACAGCAACTGTTAATAAGATGACTTCAGTTAACGTTAACTATGTTGACCAAAATGGTAAACTTGTTAACTCTGAGGTTATCAACGGTGGTGTTGGCAATACAGTTAAGTTGACTGATTTACCAGCTGGCTGTAACTGGGTCAACGATGCTGAACAAACTATCACATTAGTTGATGGTAAGGAATACAACGTTCCTGTTACAAAGAAAGTTTTCAATACAGTTATTTTCAAGACTTCAGATAATACCGAAGTTGGCCGTACAGAAATTTTCAGTGACAAAGTTGGCGATGCAGTTAACTTAACATCAAGCCAAGTTCCAACAGGTTACACAGCAAGCACAACAAGTTTGACACTACAAACTGATAACAATACCCAATTTGTTACAGTTTCAAAGAGTGCTGACGCAGCTACTGGCGAAGTTACTGTTAATGATAAAGCAGCTCAACTTTACACTAGTTTAGGTAATGCTATTACTGGTCGTACTTTGAAAGCTAACTCATCATGGAAGACTTTCGAAACAAAAGTTATCAAAGGAAAGACCTACTACCGAGTTGCTACAAACGAATGGGTTGAAGCAAGTGCTGTTACCGTTAATGACGATACAACAAATGCTGTAACACCATTTACAAGTAACGTTACAACGGGTGGAGTAGTTTCAACATTGTATGACAAGACTGGTAAAGCATTATCAGGCCGTGCTTTGGGTCCAAACACTTCTTGGAAGACAGCTGGTAAGATGGTTTTGAATGGTAAAACTTATTATCAAGTTGCTACAAACGAGTGGGTTGACGCAAGTACAGTTACCGTTGCTGGAGAAACAACAGCTAACTCAAACATCACACCATCAAAGGGTATCGTAACAATCGGTTCAAGCGTTGCTATTCTTTATACAAAAGACGGAGTAGCAATTACAGATCGTGCTTTAGGACCTGCTACAAGATGGCAAACAGCTAATAAGATGACTCTTAATGGAGAAACTTATTATCAAGTTGCTACAAATGAATGGGTTAAGGCAAGTAATTTAAAGTAGTTGGAAGAGAGTGGAGCAAGCCCGGGAATTTCCGAGTATTTACGTAGCTTCACGAATTGTCCGCGTACTTGGCGGACGATTTGGGAAGGTATGTAAAGCGGAAGAAATTGGCTTGTGGAACTCGTTTTAAATTAGAGAGTGGAAACAGGGCGGTCAGCTCCCGAGCATTTTCGTAAATAAGTGAATTGCACGCCGATTTTGCGTGTGATTTACTTATTTATGAAAAGCGGAAGGAGTTGCCCTGTCGGAACTCGTTTTAGAGCCACTGCCTATATAAAAAATCCAAAACAAAGAGGCATCAGTTCAATCTTCAAAAGAAGACTGAATTGATGCCTTTTTAGTATATAAATATTAAACCTTATAAGTGTCAGCCACCCATTCATGGGTAGCAACGCGATGGTAAGTAACCCCATCAACAACTTTCTTTTGGTCAGTATACCAAATAGAATTATTACCCAGAGCTCTATTCTCAATTGGAACAATCTGATTATCAGTATTGATACCAACAAGTGGAACGAAAGACCCATGAGCGTTATGAACCTTAATGATATGATCATTTTGACCATTAACGTCGCCGTAAGTTTTCAAATTATTATAGTAAGTTTTAATCAAATCATTGAACTGATCCATACTGTAACCCCAAGTACTGAAGTAGTAAACGGGATCTTGATGGTCAGTTTCGTGCCAAGTGTTGCTAGCTTGAGCGTGAGAGATGACCGTCTGACCAGGGACATCTGGTAAATTGTATTGAATCAATTTTGAAGCAATATAATAAGCATCGTTTGAAAGCGAGCGGGCAAAAGCATCATAAGAATTTACCCGACAGAGTTCAACTTGAACGTAACGAGCGTTGGCTGTAGGACCAGCTCCCCAAACAGCATAGTCAGTGTTATGGATGTTGAGAATCTTATTGTCATCGACAAAAGCGTGAACGTAAGTTTCTAGAGTAGGCCAGTGAGCATTGAAACGGTCGGTAAATTGTTGCGCAGTTACGTTAGCTTCAGAGGTTTCGTGAACAACAACACCTTCGGGATGGCCAACACCTTTGCGGTAACCAGTCCATTCGCTGAAAGTACCTTCTTGATTTTGAATGGCAGCTGGTTTGATTTTGTTAGAAATAATGTAGTCATTAATTTTTGATGCCTCTTTGACAGTGGTACTGTGAGCCAAGCCGATTAATGAAAATAACATAATAAAAAATGTGATTGAAAATAGTTTCTTTTTAGTGATAATAATTCCCCCTATAAATACCATTATCAAGGGTAACATAGTGGAGACTAAGGAAATTTTACATAATGGTTACAGTGTTTTCTTAATTCTAAATTACGTTAAAAAAAGACAGAATTCCTAGAAAATCTGGAAATTCTGTCTATTAATTTATAAAGTTTGATTCAATGGAACGCCTTTCTTCTGTCGCAAACGTATTGAACTGAAAATATGTAAGACTTGATAGAATCCCACACCACCAACAATTGCGATAACGGGTAAGAATTCAATTCGATAACGTCCTTGAACTTCAATCAATAATTGAACTACAGCGAAAGCCATCAATGGCAATAACAATAGGTACAAATTATCGTTGAATTTGGTACGGAAGAGTTGCAATGAACCAATAAATGAGAAGACTATTAGGATGATTGAGCCAACGTAAGCTAAGAAATCGACTCGTGCAACCGTTGCGTCATTATGCATCATTTTGATATTGGCAAAATCAGTTGCCATGGTACGACTAGACCAGAGTACTTGGGTTTTGTGTAAGAAAAGTCGTAACCAAGCATGATTTTCATTGAGATAAACAATTTCCTTATGTAACTGCTTCTTTTCAACTTTACTCATTTGAGCACGGGTATTACTTGGATCAATCAGCTTGTCCATATCGGGCGAATAAGTTCCGTTAGATTGATAGTTTAGACCAGTAACGAATTTCCACTCGGGGTCATTGTTGGTTAGACCGTAAGCGTTGATATTGGAAGCTTTGATACCCCAACTTGCCATGGAGAAGAGGACAAAGTAAATTACTAATGTTAAAAGCACTTTTAATGTGGCATGGAAATCGTGTTTCTTCATTAGTAAGTAAATTACCGCGTAAACCACGATACCTGCAATAATTACAGGACCAATGGGACGAATGAGACAGCCACCGGTTAAAGTAATACCTGCGAGAATGTAATATTTCAGTTTGTTTTGCATTAATAGATAGAGCGTGATCAAGTAGAATAGTGAACCTAGGTATTGATTGCTGGCAACACTGTTGAGCGCAAACCAGTCGAGATCAACCATCAATATCAGAACAGAAAGTCGAGCCATTTTGATATTGTCGAAGATTTTGACAACCATTAGATAAGTGAATAGCAGAATCAGTGCTTGATAGACAACATTTAGAAATTGAACGGCAAAGATGTGATAACCGAAGATTTTCGAAACTCCGAGGACGTAGACGAAGTAGCCTGATTGATAGGCATACTTAGAGAAGTAATCGTTGTCTGTTTGATAGAGTGGGTCGCCAACTTTGTAATCCAATAGTCGATCCCAGAAATTACCGAAGTCACTCAATTGAACTGAAGGAACTTTTGAAATCCAGAAGATGGCAGTTATCATGAAGACGAGTAACATCGTGATAAGAATCAACCAATTGAGGATGCGGTCATCAGTTTTAATCCGCGTTAGTCCATAGCCAAGAACGAGTACTAGGATGATGAAAGCTATAGCAATGATGACATTATGAGAATTCTCGAATAAAAAGTTTTGGTAATAGAAGACTAACATTAATAAGAAAACTGTTGTAGCGAAGATGGCAACACAAGTTAGAATAGTTTTGTTGATAATATTTTGAAATCTTTCGATAATGTTTTTCCCCCTTAAATGACAAAAGCAGCCTATATTAGATGGGCTGCTTTTGTCATTATATATTTCCCAATAAGATAAAATATCTCTGGTTAATATATTACCTTAGAATTAATTATCCTTAAATAGAATATCAGTTATATTCTTAAACGGTAAATAATAACTTGAGAGTATAAAAAAAGCCTCACTCGTTTGAGTGAAGCTGTGGTTACTTATTAATACATTTTTTTAATGCAATTAATTTTCTTCGCGAAATATCACAAGTAGATTCATCTTTGAATACTAACTTGGAATTCTTGCTATCAATTGATTTAATATTGTCAGGATTAACTAATAGACTTTTGTGTGCACGATAAAAGCTGGGTAGCCTTGATTCAATTGAACGAAGTGTGTCAGGAAAATCAACGAAACCACCATTATAGTGCATTGAAATATTGTGAGTGTATTCTGACGATTCAAAGTAATTTATTTGATTGACTGGAATAACATAAGGCTTGGGACCAAATTCGAAGTTGTTACCAGAACGTTCATTTTCTGGAACTAGACGTTCTATTGCTATATCCAAATCTTTGTATATCTTTTTTTGTATTTCCTTAAGACCAATTTCCTTAGCAATATAGTCTAATGGTTCAACTTTACGATCAAAGATCATAGTTGTTAATTCTTCATGAGTAGTGATAAAAACGATTTTTGCATTATTATCTTTTTTACGAATGTTTGTTGCCAAATCGATACCCTTAACTTTGGAATCGGGGAACTCTATATCTAAAAGAAAAAATTTAATATCACTGTTATGATGTTCCATATAGATATCAACATCTCGGGGATTACCAGTTGATAGGACAACTTTCATCTCAGTTTTTGGATGTTCATTGATATAATTCTTTATTATTAATTTGTAATAGGTTCTAAGCGTTTTGTTATCTTCACAGATTATTATATTAAGTAACATTATTTACCTTTCGATATGGTCAGAATGGTCAAGTAATAGCCATCTTTGTTTTGAACCTGTATCATGAATTTGCTATTTGAATCAACAATCTCTCTTACTGATGCTAAACCTAAACCAGGATGATTTTTCTTGGTAGAGTAACCTGACTTATATATGTCATTTGTGTTGATAGAACTGTTTGACTTTACATTATTCTTAACAATTAATTCGATATATTTATCAAAGGAAACCATTGCAAAATCAAGTTCAGGGTTATCAGTTTCCATACAGGCATCGATTGCATTGTCCAATAATATTCCTAAGATTCTTGTTGTATCAACAGAGGAGTTAGAGGGGATAGTGGCGTTGTAATCAATTTCAAAATTTGTTTTAATATGTTTGTTTTTCGCCTGCATTAATTTAGTAATTAGAATACCTTTGACTAATTTATCTTTTAGTTTGTACAAATTAGCTCTATTATCATTATCTGTAAGATTGATTTGTCTGTAATTTAATAGTTTTCCGATGGAATTTTTTAAATTATCGTCATCGTTATCGTTAATTGAAGCGGATAACGAAAGTAGTAAGTTTTTGTAGTCATGTTTAAATTTACGTAATTCATCGTTATTTTTTTCTAGTTCATTGATATAGTCATTGCGTTCATTCATTTGTTCTATTTGTAATTCTGTTTTTATTTCTTTAATATGACTGGAAACAAGCATTATTATACCTATAGTGGTGAGGACAACGGTTATGGAAATAATAATTACCGTCATTACAAGATATGATTTTTCGATATGCAGATACCTTGTTAAAAGATCCAATGCCTGACAAAATACGTTTAATATAATCAATGATGAAAGAATTACTTTTTTAATAAAATGGTCATATAGAAAAGATTTTAAATCATACCGCATATTTAAAAGATTTAGTATTTCAAGTATTAGAAATGAAAATAAATAGGTGAGAAATGTTAGAAGGCCAAATAAGATAATCGATATCGTTGCTGTTTTAGGATTTATCATAGGGGGGATTACTTTCATTATTAAAATACTTGAAAATCCTTGCGAGAATGTTGCTAAAAATAATGAGATGTTCCACATAATAAGTCTAATCCCGAGATCATTTTGGGATTTTATTAGTAGAATAGATAATAAAATAATAAAAATTGCGCCTAAATCTGTATACTTTAAGTCACTAAAATCATACCAGGTAAAGAAAGATGAAATGGTAAATGAAAAAACATAGTTTAGTTTACTTCTAGATTGTGGAAGAATAATAAAATATATTATAAATAGTAATGAATTACTGAAAAAATCATTTATTATCCATGAACAATTATAGATTTGTTCAATCATTAATTTCCAGCCTTTCCCCAAGGTTTCCATATTTTAAAAAGTATTTCAAAAGGATTTAGCATAGTTATAATCTCTCCATTTCTAAGTGTATTAGTATAATCGTATTACACAATACTGAAAATCTTATCATAAATAATTTCCATATAATATAGGAAAGATATAATCGGTAAAATATATCCCTAAATGGTATACTTAATATTAATTTGAATATTCGTTGTTGAGGTAGAAATATGTTCTTAGGATCAGTAGTTTATGATAAAAGACGTAGTTTGAATTTAACTCAGGGAGACCTGGCTGACGGTGTTTGTAATCAAAATACCATCAGTAAAATGGAAAAGCACAATATGACGCCGCAGATTGAGGTTCTTGTTAAACTCTGTCAGCGATTGAATCTGACATTGAACGATGTGTTTAGTGATTTTTCTGGTGACGCTAAAATAGAGCAGACTTTTGTTCTGGATGATATTGAAGAGAGTATCCTTTTAAAGGATATTACTGAGATTGATGCAAAAATGTCATTAGTTGAAGATGATGTTGGTCCAAAGGATAAGATTCAGTTCGAATTTATCAATGGTCTGCTGGAATTTTGGAAGTCTGATTTGGAGAGAAGTTCTTTCGATTTGGATAAAGTCTTACAAGAGACCAAATCGGACAATGATAACATCTATACTTTGATGTCATATTTGGTCAAAGGGATGATCTGTCTTGAACAGAAACACTTGGATATGACCGCATACTATTGCAAAACAATTTCTGATGCTTTGCAAGAAAATTTGAATATTGCCAATGCTCGAGTGATAGAAATATTGTTTTTATGCAAATCTTTGGGAAAAATGTATGCGGAGATTAATCAGCCAGACTTTGCGATTGATGTTTCTAAACGTGGAATTGAATATGCCAATGAAAAACATTCATCTTACTTTATTGATGAGTTGAATTACAACATTGCCTTGGCTTTCAAAGAACAATCTAACCAAGGTGCAGAGTATGAAAAGTATAAGAATATTGCATACTATTCAGCTATTTCTCTGAATCACCCTGATTTTCAAAAATTGGTTGAAAAGGATAATGTTAAATAAATAGTTAAGATTCAAATATTCGGTGGCTATTAATAATCTCCTGAGGTTATAGTATGTGTTGTTAAGGGAATTCTTACAAAGGGAGAGTTTACTATGCAAACGTTGGATCAATCAAAATCATATTACCGCCGAATTACAGTACTCGATATTGTAACTATGTTGATGATAATTGGATTGATGTTTTTTGCAAATGGATTTTTAATGTCATTATTATTGATAGTCGTTTATCCATTTAGTCATTCAAAAGTCTTAGTGTCAGATATTGGGGATAAGGATACTAAGATTTGGGTTCGCAAGATTGATTGGGACCACTATTGCAAAGGACATGGGATTGGTCGACTGATGCAGTATAAATCCCAGAGTACGGTTCATATGAAACAGGCTTAGCAGACTTTCGGGTCTGCTTTTTTTTATCCTCTTGAGGAGTATAATTAAATTAATAAATCGTATAGGGAGATATATATTATGAAGAAAATTACCACCTTTTTAGTAGCTTTCGTTGGCTTGTTGTTTGGTGCTCTGAGTTTAGCTAATACAACAATTGTCAAAGCTGATTCACCATTGCCTGCCGGTCGTTATAGCTTTGCTGTAACAAATAAGGCACAGACAACTGATATGCAAGGCAATGTTACATCTACTGTTTTGGATGCCGGTTCAGTTTGGAAAATTAATAGCGAATATACTCATGGAGACCAAACATTTTTTGAATTAGCACCAAATATTTTGGTTAATCAAAATGCTGGATATTTGTATTTGCCAAGTGTTGGTACCTTAACTATCAGTAGTAAAACGGCTGCACCTTTGTATGATCACAATGGTAAGTTGATTACTGACCGTGCTTTGTCACCAAAATCATCTTGGTATACTGACAGAACTATTTTCCGTGACAAGATGACATTCTACCGTGTCGCAACTGATGAGTTTGTGTCATTAGGGGATGCACTTGATTAGTATTACATTTGAATAATGATAGTTTTTAATATGAGGCAGCATAGGATACTCTATGTCTGCTTTTTTTATTTTTTATGAATCTATAATTAGGGCAATAAATATGTTAAGGAGGCTTTTAATATGAAGAAATTTGTAGCATATTTATCGGTAACAGTTAGTTTATTATTTGGGGCAATAGCTTTGGAAAATACGACAACTGCTAAAGCTGATTCAACATTACCTTCAGGTCGATATGACTTTGCAGTTACTCAAAGGGCTCAAACGACTGATATGCAGGGCCATGTGACTCCAGTTATTTTGGACACAGGTACTGTATGGAAAGTTAATAGTGAGTTCTATCATGGAAATCAAACATATTTCCAATTGGCACCCAATGTTTTTGTTAATCAAAGCGATGGTTATATGTACCTGCCAGAGGTTGGAGACTTAACAGTAATCAGAAAGACTCCAGCACCCTTATATGATCATAATGGTAAATTAATTACTGATCGCGAGTTAGCACCTGGAAGTGTTTGGTATTCGGATAGAGCAATTTTTGTTGACCATATGTCATTCAATCGAGTTGCTACTAATGAATTTGTTTCAATTGCCGATGTTGATTGAAAAATAAATTGGTATAGGTCCAATGATTTGGAAGTAAATCATTGGGCTTTTTTATGTCAAAAATTAATTATCTTGTGGAACACCTGATGTGACAACCGTATGTTCGTGTCAAGGGAAATATTTGCCTTTATCCACTTGAATTTTGGCTCATAGTTTAAATTAAAAAAACCATTGCTAAGTCCCAGAGTGCAATATTAGAATAGTAATTGCGACCTTGGCTTTTCGCTTTGAATTCTGAAGAATTCATTAAGTTACAAGATGTATATTTTTATTTGAAATTGCCGAAATATCAACACTCAAAATAGCTCTTAAAAAGTCAATAGCAATATTTGTATACAAGATATTGTTATTTTTTCTGTTCGAGGGTACTATATATTGTGTTATTTAAAAAGTGTGGAGTGATTATTAATGGACGTAATTAATAAAGTTATTTTATCCGACGAATTCGTCGATGAAGTTAAGAAGACAATTAAACCCCACTGGGGTGAATTAGGCTGGGTCACATATAAACGTACATATGCGCGTTTTATTGACAAACTTGGCCGGACTGAAAACTGGTCCGAAACAGTTAAGCGTGTGGTCGAAGGAAATATCAATCTTGACCCTCGTTTAAAAGATAATAATTTAACTGATGAACAATATGCCGGATTAGTTAAAGAAGCTCAAAGTTTATACAAATTGGTCTATGGTTTAGCTGCCACTCCTTCAGGGAGAAATCTCTGGATCTCTGGTACTGAATATCAACATCGTAACGGGGACGCTTTGAACAATTGTTGGTTCATTGCTATCCGTCCACAAAAGTATGGTGACAGTCACATTGTGCCTAACTATCTTCAAAAGGAACAACTAGCTGTTTCAATGCCTTTCTCATTCATGTTCGATCAATTGATGAAGGGTGGCGGTGTCGGCTTCTCTGTCGTTCCTAGCAACATGAAGTTGATGCCTGTAGTTGATAACAAAGTTAGTTTAACTGTGCTTATTGGCAAGGAGAGTGCCTCATACAAGGACTCTATCGCTGCTGGTGCAATTGACCGTGACGACTGGTTGGAAAAGAATGATATTTCTGCCACACGTCACTACGAATTGCCTGATACTCGTGAAGGTTGGGTTATTGGTAATGCCAATATGATTGATGCTCACTTTAACGATACTAATGATGGTTTCAAAGATGTTGTCCTTGATATTACTGACATTCGTGCCAAAGGTGAAAAAATCAAGGGCTTCGGTGGAACTGCTTCAGGTCCTGTGCCTTTGATTGAAATGTTCTTTGATATTAATGAAGTTTTGAATAGTGCTGTTGGTCGTAAATTGACTTCAGTCGACTGTACCGATATGGGTAACTTGATTGGTAAAACAGTTGTTGCTGGTAATGTTCGTCGTTCAGCTGAATTAGCTTTGGGCGGATCAACTGATGATGACTTTATTACTATGAAGCAAGACCAAAAGAAACTTTATCACCACCGTTGGGCTTCTAATAATAGTGTTGCGGTTGATTCAGAATTCAATCGTTACGCTCCAATCGCTGATTCAATTACTCATAATGGTGAACCCGGAATCGTTAACCTTGAGTTGTCACGTAATTATGGACGTGCCATTGATGGCTATCAACCCGGAATTGATGATGGCGTTGAAGGAACTAACCCTTGTGGAGAAATTTCATTGAGCAATGGTGAACCATGTAACTTGTTCGAAATTTTCCCATTGATTGCTGAAGAAGAAGGCTGGGATTTGAAAGAAGCCTTTGCCTTAGCAGCTCGTTATACAAAACGTGTTACATTCAGTAGTTACGATTGGGAAGTTTCACGTAATGTTATCCAAAAGAATCGCCGAATCGGTGTCTCAATGTCAGGTATTCAAGACTACATTTTGACAACCTTTGGCAACCGTGTTGTGACTGGTTTTGAACCTACCACTGATCCTGAATCTGGAGAAACAGTTCAAAAGCCTATCTACGATCAACGCGTTGTGAAGAAATTTGATGGCTTGTATAAGACAGTCGTTGAAGCTGACAAGGAGTACTCAAACGCTCTTGGATGTAAACCATCAATCAAGCACACAACTGTTAAACCATCAGGTACAGTTGCTAAATTGGCTGGTGTTTCCGAAGGTATGCATTTCCACTATGCAGGTTACTTAATTCAAAGAATCAGATTCCAAGATTCTGATCCATTGTTGCCAGCTCTAAAGGCTTGTGGATACAAGATTGAACCTGACGTTTATACAAAACATACAATGTGTGTTGAGTTCCCAGTTAAAGCTGCTAATGCCGACGATCCTAACTTTGCTTCTGCCGGCTCAGTTTCAATTGCTGAACAATTCGCTACACAAGCATTCTTACAAACATATTGGTCAGATAACGCGGTTAGTTGTACGATTACATTCCAACCAAATGAAGCCGACCAAATTGCACCTTTGATGTATCAATACAGACACGTCACAAAATCAACATCACTATTGCCATACAGTGGTGCTGACTTTAAGCAAGCTCCTAAGGAACCAATTGACAAGAAAGTTTATCAAGAACGTGAATCAGAAGTGAACGAAAATGTTGCTGCTGTCTTCGCTGAACAAAACGATAATCATGATAAGAAAGATATCGAATTGGTTGATCAATCAGACTGTGCCGGTGGTGCATGTCCTATTAGATAACTGATAAATGCCGCCTTCGGGCGACAGAGAATTTCACCTGCTATGCGACCGGTTCGAGCCAAGGTCTCGAACCTCGATTTTGAGCTTTGCAAAAACCGCAAATCTCAAAATACGTCGGTGGGGTAAGAAAGGGAAACCACCTTTCTAACGCCACCTGCACAGCCGGTGAATTCTCTGTCACCCGAAGGCTAGGTTATCTTGATATTTGAATGTATAAATTGAAATTAATAATACCCATGATAGTTAGATTTACTTCTAATTATTATGGGTATTTTTTGTTGTCGAGAATATCAATTTTTAAAATATTTAATTATTAATAAAAACGTTTACATAAATTGGTTAACAATATTATTGTAACGTGTAATAATAATATTAATGATATAGGTGTGTTTACACAAATTTCTCTGAGGGGGGAGATGCTTTATGCATAAGAAAGGGAATATTCAGCGGTTGATGCTTTTTCTGATGGCACTAATGGCTTTTTTGTGTTTCATTCAAAAACCAACTGTTGTACAAGCTTATGATGATAGTGATGTTTTAACACATCCGCCAGTTAAGGGGTTATCCGTTGATAATTACTTTGTTACAGGTAATTTTGAGGGCAATGCGGCTGGAATCATTTCTAATGATAAGGCACAAATTGTCGGTTTAACTCATGGTCCAAGTGAGACCAGTGCTATTTGGAGTAACAATGACACAAATTATTTGAATATCAATCAGAAACAGACACTATCCATGTGGGTCTATTTCGGTAGTCCTGACTATTCAAAAGGTTGGGCTATTCCGGATGGAATGGCATTTGTTCTTCAAAATGATGGACCCAATGCAATTTCAAATATCAACGGTAAAGTAAATTCCGGTGAAACCTTGGGTGTTTGGGGCTCAGATAATAATCCACTGACTAATGTGGGGGATAAGGAGATAGGTGGCGTTCCGACAGTTCAAGAACAAGCTATTCAAAATAGTTTTGCGATTGAATTTGATACTTATTCTAACCATTACAATAATGGAAAAGCTGTTAGTTATGCGGATCATGAAATAAGTGATTCCGTCAATGATTTACCATCGGCAAAAAATGGTTTTGACTATTTGCCATATAATCTTGATAACGGAAATAATGCTTTTCTTTATAAGACAAAAGATGATCAATATTCCCATATTGCTTGGAATTATCCAGCTAAAACATCGTCGTATAGGCAGTTAAATACATTGAACCCACCTGCTGAGAGAACAGATATTTTTGGAGTTAAACATACATCTGGGCAATCAATCATAGGACTTGTTCATCATGTTGGAACCAATGATTTGGATCATAATGGTATTAATGTATATTTACAGAAAGAATCAGATAATAGTCAAAATCCATTAGATTCATGGCGTCATGTGACAATTCAATATACACCACCTGCTATGGGCAGTAACTCTGCTACTTTGAAGTATAAAGTCGGTGATAAGAATCCGGTGACTGGGGAGGCACAGAAGCCAATGACTGATGTAACAGTCCCTGAATTGGATATGAGTGCCTTTAATATGGCGGCTGGAGAAAATAAACTCAGATATGGTTTTACTGCTGCGACTGGGTCTAATGCAACTACAACTAGTGCGGTTATTTTTGAAACAATGCCTTCACTAATTAATGCTGAAGTCAACGCCTACACAGTTGATAAGACAACCAATACAAGAGTTTATCCAAAGGCAAAGGGCGAGTATGATCCTATTTTACCGAACCAAAATGATAATTTAATGGATGACAATTCGTTGGCTATGACTGAGGCTAAGAAAGTTCACCCCGATGATGATTTGTCATTGAATTACATGTTTCACTATTTAGATGGTGAAAAGCCAGCTGCTGGTATGACTGAGACCATTAATGTTCCAACGAATGTTACGGTCAAAACAGATAGTAGTGGTAACATCGGTAAAATTCATTATGTTAGTGCCAACAGCAATGTTCCTGATAAAGATGTGGATATTCCGGAATCTAGCTTAGCCAATGGTGTTCTCACATGTAAAATGGATGACGGAATTGGTGATCCTAAGGGTAGCGATTGGGCAACGGCTCGAGTTGAACTAAATGCCACAGCAGATGAAATACCAGCAGGTTTAACCAGTTTGACTGTTCCCGCAACGACTGCCAGATTTTCAAATGAAAATTATGAAGCTCAAGCAGTTTCAACTGCCTTCGATATTGTAGAACCTGCTACTTCATTGATTATCACACCTACTTCTCCTTTGAAAACTAATCTTCAAATGGGTGAGGGAACTACTTTGACAGGTGATATTTCACTTGCCAACAAAAATCCAATCAGCTCGACAGATGAAATGTCCATCAGAACGACACTTGATAATAATGCCCCTCAAGTCAGCAAGGAAACTGGTACCGCCAATGACAATTTCAGTATTCCTTTGTTGCCAGCGGATTTGCCTGAAGGCAGCCACACGATGAAAGTTCAGTTAATCGACAATAATTTTCAAACTGCTGATGGACCAGATACCTTAACTTCAAATGAATTAGTATATGAAATTAACGTGACGGATAAAAAGATTTCTGTTACACCGGATAAATCTGATGTTGAGGTTACTGACAATGAGCCGGTTACTTTAACAGGTACGTATCAACATTCAGATAATACATCGACAACAGATGAAAAAGGCGATTCAACTATTTCATACACAATCACTAATTCGGACGGAACCAAACAAGATCCAGTCAAGATAACTGAAACAAATGACGGCAAGTATAGTCTTACTTTGAAACCTTATGCCTACGACAAAACCGCTGACACAGCACTGTCTGATTATACGGAAAACACTGGACTAAAAGTGGGTAAGAATATTGTTTCAATTACAGTCATTGATCCAGACGGTCATAAAAATGATGCACCAACAGATGTCACAGTCAATGTGCCTGATATTAAGCCAACTTTAACAACTACTGAACCGGTTAAAAATATCGTCCAAGGCGATGAAATTGACCTTTCAGGTATAGTTGGATATGACGGTGATTATAAGGTTACACCAAGTAAATTAACTTGGTATATCAATGCCAACGGTCACAATACAATCAACAGTTACAGTGGCGATACATCAGCTGCAACCCCTCAGGAACAAGACTTTAACATTGACTCAACGGCTAGCGGGATGACTGATCCAACTAAGCCATACACAGTTTCAATTTATTACACTGATCCATATGGTAGAAAGTCTACAACACAAGCCTACACAGTGAATATTCTTGATAAAACTGCTATGTTAGAAAGTACTGATTACAAGTTTAAGAGTATTAATGCAAACTCTGGACAGCGTTTAGTGGGACGTGAAGGAACATGGAACTTGCAAGTAAGAAGTGTCATGACACCATGGACCTTGACCGCCAAAGCCAGCAAAATGGTGATGGGAGCAAGTGGGTCCAATCCAGTTGACCTCAATGGTCATATGATATTTATTTCGAAAGATAACATCATTCATAATTTGAACGAACCAACATTTATTCAAAGTGATGCTGATGTACCAGGTGATGAGACGACTGAAATTGCTAATAAATGGCGTTCAAATCAGGGAGTATTGTTAGATGTAGATTCTGGAACTGTAGCCGGAACATATAATGGCGAAGTCGAATGGACTTTAACAAATGGTATTTAATACGAAAGCGACCTTGTGGCCGCTTTTTTTGTTCCTAAAAGTTTTCTAATTTATATTAGTTTTTAGAATTTAAAATTTAAATTTTTGAACAATTATTAAGTATGTAATAGAATCAGTGAAAATGATTCGAGGTGGTTCTAATTTGGATAATATAAATTGATTAATATTGATGCTTTAAGTACTGATATATCAAGCTTTGTATTGTATTCAGTCAATATAAAATAGTGAACGTGACCTCGAGTCCATTATCATTTTTGTCAAATTCATTACTTCTAGATATACATAAGGTATTCTGCACGGTTTATATCAATTAACTAATCAATCAGAAGCCAACAAAAACAAGAGCCAGCGGGAGAGATAGATGCCATCTGCCCTGAGAGTGGTGTTAGAGCTTCAGCTCTTACTCCACTGACGTATTTTGAGATTTGCGGTCTGTGCGAAGCTCAAAATCGAGGCGCGAGACCTTGGCTCGCACCGGTCACAGGGCGATGGCATCTATCTCTCCCGCTGGCGGAAAAACAAAATAAGTAATAAGTCTTTACTTTTAAGATTTACAGTTGTAAACTATGAACCGTAAACGAGATTACAAATGTAAACCGAGGAGGAAATGACATGAAAGAAGTTGAAACGATGAGCCGGGCCGAATGGCAAGTGATGCGAATTATTTGGACTTTGGGGCAGGCCACCAGTAAACAGGTCATTGAAATCCTAGAGCAAAAGACCGATTGGAAGGCAGCCACAATTAAGACTTTAATTATCCGGCTCCAAAAAAAGCATTTTCTAAAAGCCATCGAAGATAAACGTCCTTACATTTATCAGCCAATGATTCAAGAGGACGTGGCGATTAAGGAGAATGTGACTGATCTATTTGATAATCTTTGTTGCATGCGAAAAGGCAATGCTATTAATGAACTAATTGAATCTTCAGCGATTTCTCAAGCTGATATTGCAAAAATGATTGCTACATTGAATGAAAAAGCTAAGACAGCCCCAGAAGAAGTCGAATGTGACTGTTTGGAAGCTGATTTGAAGTAAGGGTGATGATACTATGAAAAATATGGATATGAAAGATATGGATATGAAGCACGAAGATATGAAAATGGATATGTCCAGTGGTCACGATATGATGATGCATGGTGGTCACATGATGGACATGGGTGATTTAAGACAAAAATTTTGGATTTCACTAGCTCTAGCGATTCCAGTCTTTATCTTGTCGCCATTTATGGGATTGCATTTACCATTTCAATTCCAGTTTCCAGGCTCTGATTGGATTGTATTGATTTTATCCACAGCACTGTACTTCTACGGTGGGAAACCATTTTTAACTGGTGCTCGTGGTGAATTGGCTGAGAAAAAGCCAGCGATGATGACCTTGATTACAATGGGTATCAGTGTTGCTTATATTTACAGTCTCTACGCCTTTGTTATGAACGATTTGTTACATTCTTCAACGCACATCATGGATTTCTTCTGGGAGTTGGCATCATTGATTGTTATCATGTTGCTAGGTCACTGGATTGAAATGAAATCTACTATGAGTGCTGGAAATGCTTTACAAAAGATTGCTTCACTTGTTCCTAACCAAGTTCACATGGTTCATGGTGAAAAAACAATGGATCACGATATTTCAATGGTTAAAAAAGACGATATTGTTGAAGTTCGTGCCGGTGAATCAGTTCCCCTTGATGGTCACGTTATTGCTGGTTCTGGATACATCAACGAATCATTAATTACTGGTGAATCTAAAGCTGTTAAAAAGGAAATCGGCAGTAAGGTGGTTGGCGGTTCAATCAACGGTGACAGCACTATCAAAGTACAAGTTGATAAATCTGCTGGTGAAGGTTACTTGTCACAAATTAGTAAGTTGGTTTCTGACGCACAAAGCAAACGTTCTAAGACACAAATGTTAGCTGATCGAGTTTCTGGTTGGTTGTTCTATGCTGCTTTAACAGTCGGACTATTGTCATTCGTTTACTGGTTGATTTTCGGCGATATGAATACTGCTTTAAACCGTTTGGTAACCGTTCTAGTTATCGCATGTCCACATGCTTTAGGATTGGCTATTCCACTAGTTATGTCACGTAGTACATCAATCGCTGCCACAAATGGTTTGATTATCCGTGATAACCAAGCTATTGAAAACAGTCGCAAAATTGATTATGTTGCCATGGACAAAACTGGTACTTTAACTGAAGGTAAATTTACTGTTAATGGACTTCAAAGTACTGATTCATCAATCGATGACAATGGTTTGTTAGCTATTATTGCTGGTATCGAAGGTAGCTCAAGTCACCCGATTGCCAACAGTATTGTGCAATACGCTAAAGATAAAAAAGTAACACCTGAAATTTTGGATAATGTCAAAGCTCTCAAGGGTTACGGTATGAGTGCCACTTTGAAAGACCAAGATTACTATTTAGTTAATATGAAGTATCTCAACGAAAACAAGATTGCCGTTGATAAGAAATTAGTTCAAACATTCTTAGACAAAGGTAATACGATCAGTTTCTTAGTTAACAATGGCAAGGTTCTTGGATTCGTTGCATTAGGCGATACGATCAAGAAGAATACAATTGAATTTATCAAAGAATTAAAGGCTAGACATATTACTCCAATCATGTTGACTGGTGATAATAAAGAAGCTGCCGCTATCATGGCTAAACAAATGGGTATCGACGAGTTCCGTGGTGAATTATTGCCCGAAGATAAACACAATGTTATCAAACAACTCGAACTTGACGGTCACCATGTCATGATGGTCGGAGATGGTATCAATGATGCACCAAGTTTGGCTTCAGCTACTATCGGTGTTGCTATCGGTGCTGGTACTGATGTTGCAATTGATTCAGCACAGGTTGTTCTTTATAACTCAGATCCAAGCGATATTATCAAATTCTTGAAGTTGGCTCACAATACTTACAAGAAGACCATCGAAAACCTCTGGTGGGGAGCTGGTTATAACATTTTAGCCATCCCTCTAGCAGCCGGAGTTTTGGCAGGTGTCGGATTTGTCCTCAGCCCTGCAGTCGGAGCGGTCATTATGTCATTGTCAACTGTTGTGGTTGCGTTAAACGCTATGACATTGAAAATGTAATGGATAGGCTCACTTGGAAAAGTAAGTAGTACCAAAAATTTAATCAAAAAATTTGACTATTTTACAGGTTTGAATCCAAATTAAAATACGGCTACCAGTAAGGTTGGTAGTCGTATTTTTGTGTCGTTATAGGCATATTTATATTAAATGCCAAAAATACCTTTTGATAATAAAAAATAATTAATCAAATTATAGAATAATCTTTATATAAAGTTGAATTGTGAAGGGGTTAACTATTGAAAAAAGGTATTCGACATAATAAACTGTATTTGAAAATAAGGTAGGTGACGAGAAATGGCAGTTATATCGTTTTATTTAGATGAACAGGACGAAAAGATGATCAAGAACTACGCGAAATCTAAAAATATCAGTGTTTCCGCCTTTCTTCGTTCAGCAGCAGTTGAGAAGATTGAAGACGAAATGGACGATGAGCTTTATGAAAGCGCATTGTGCAATTCTGATGATCATTGTCCCGATATCTCGTTAGACCAAGTTCGTAAGGCACTCGAAGCATATTGTTAAATGCCGCTTCCGGTTGTCGGGGAAAATTCAGTTCTGCTATGGGGACCAGTACGAGCCGAGTTCTCGAACCTCGATTTGAATCCTTGCCATAGTTCGGCAAGTATCCAAACTCGCCCCGTGGTGTAATAGCTAAAGCTATAACGCCACCTTCATTGCAGACCAAATTTTCCCCGATAACCTCCAGCTAGGTTATTGGTTTTATCTTATATATTGAAAACTCTGAGTATTGTCGGAGCTTTCTTTTTTTTGTCATTTTTATGAGTTTAACATTCGATTTAGTTCTTTACGGGTGGTGGCAATATTTGGAGTGTTTTGATGATTATTTATTACTTCATTGGCTTCTAATATTGAATTAGTTAATTCTGAGGATGGATTTACGAAGTATTCAGGTAGTACATTATTCGCGACATCTATTAGAGCCATTTCCAAATATTCATTAATAGTTAAATTGTTGTTAGCGAGAATGTCTTGGGCCTTAATTTTAATATTATGATCAATAGTCGTACTAATCTGAACTTTTGATATTTTCTCTGACTTCATTTTAATCACCTCGTATGCATATTGTGCTACAAGTAGTTCTGAATAGCATTAATTTAAACTAGCTTTAAAGAAAGAGAATAAGAAATAATACCCAAATTACATGAATCAATATATTGAAAGAAAAAGTCAAACTAGCCGGAGGCGGCATATTTTTTTAACTCAATTGTTGACAAAATTTTTTGAGAGTATTATTCTTTATTCATCAAGTGAGTAACCAAATACTCACCTTTAAATTAATAAGCAAGTTAGAAGGTAGCAATTATGGAAAACGCAATTATTTCTATGAAGAATGTTGTCAAAAAGTTCGGTAAAGAAACCGTCTTGAACCATATTGATTTTGATATACCACAAGGTAAGATAATCGGTTTAATCGGACCATCCGGTGCTGGTAAATCAACCATTATCAAAATTATTTTGGGAATGGAAAAAACGCAACAAGGTACCGCCACAGTATTTGGCAAGATAATGCCTAATCGACAATTGTTGAATCGAATTGGTTATATGGCACAGACAGATGCCTTATATGAAGCATTGACCGCTAAGGAAAATCTTCAGTTTTACGCTGATATGAAGGGCCTTCCTAGTCAGAAATCCAATCGTCAAATTTTACACGTTGCGGAAGTTGTTGAATTGACGAATGACTTGGATAAACGTGTTGCTGGTTATTCCGGTGGTATGAAACGTCGTTTGTCATTGGCAATTGCGATGCTTGGTGATAGTGAAGTTTTGATTTTGGATGAACCAACGGTCGGAATTGATCCAGCACTTCGTCGTCAGATTTGGAGTGAATTACACAAGATGCGTGATGAAGGTAAGACGATTCTGGTCACAACTCACGTGATGGATGAAGCTGAATTAGTTGACGATGTGGCTTTAATCCTTGGCGGCAAGCTGATTGCTTACGATACGCCTGCTAATTTAAAGGCTACTTATAATGAAGATACAGTCGAAAATGTTTTCTTAAAGGTGGAGGATGAAAATGAAAAGAACGTGGTCTATCGCTAAACGTGTATTAAAAGAATTATTTCGTGACAAGAGAACTTTGGCATTAATGTTTTTAGCACCAATTTTAGTACTGACTTTGATGAAAGTCGTCTTTACATCTAATTCGACAACTGATGTCAATATTGCGACTGTTAACGTTAATAGCTCATTGGTCAGCCAAATTAAAGAAGTTGACCATATCAAGGTTTACAAGTATTCAACCCAAGAGAAAGCTAACAAAGCTTTGAAAGACCAAAAGGTTGATGGCATTGTTCATTACAAGAATGGTAATTTCTACGTTAAAAATGCCAATACTGATGCCAGTAAGACTGCAGCAACTAAAGCAGCGTTGAATGCTTCAATTGTCGCAACTAACATCAAGGATTTGAAAGCTACATTAACTTCTATGGCAGCAGTGAACCCACAGGCAGCAGCAATGATGCAATCCAAGTCGAAGTCAGCGCCCAAGATTCATAATTCCTACGTTTATGGTAATAAAGATACATCTTTCTTTGATAAAATTTTACCTATCTTAATGGGATTCTTCGTTTTCTTCTTCGTCTTCTTGATTTCAGGGATGGCGCTATTGAAGGAAAGAACGACCGGAACCTTGGATCGTTTGCTGGCTACACCAGTTAGACGTTCAGAAATCGTCTTTGGATACATGATTAGTTATGGTTTACTGGCAATTGTTCAAACATTAATTATCGTTTTGTTCACGATCTATGTGTTGAAAGTTGAAGTATTAGGAAGTCTTTGGAATGTGGTAATTGTAAATGTTGTCTTAGCGATGGTTGCCTTGGCATTTGGTATTTTGATGTCAACATTTGCCAAATCAGAATTTCAAATGATGCAATTCATTCCAATTATCGTCATTCCTCAAGTATTTTTCTCCGGAATTATTCCATTGGATACGATGGCACACTGGGTTCAAGACATTGCCTACATTTTGCCATTGAAGTACTCTGGTCAAGCTACCAGCGACATTGTTATGAGTGGAGCTAAACTCAGCCAGATTCAGGCACCAATTGGCGCACTCTTGATTTTCTTGGTAGTATTAACTATCTTGAATGTCTTAGGACTCAAACGTTATCGTAAAGTATAGAAGGGACTTGATTTTGTGGCAGAACAACAAATATCGAAGGATTTTAAAGCATGGGTAGGAGATTCAGATATGCCCGCTGGCAAGAAAAAGGTTGTCTTAGCAGCTTTAGGACTTTTTTCGAAACAAGGTTTTGATGGTACATCGACCCAAGAAATTGCTAAAGAATCAGGCATGAGTCAAGCAACTATTTTTAAATATTTCAAAACTAAAGAAGAGTTATTATATTTTATTATTACTCCATTAATGCAAAATATTATGCCAGTCTATGTGGATGACTTTCAAAATTCAATGAAGGATCATGGCAATAGTCTTGAGTCATTAATTCACTATGTGATTCGCAGTCGTTATTACTTTATTGCTGACAACCGTGAAGTAGCGTCGATTGTGATATCAGAAATTTTAACCAAGGATAATGTGAAAGCAAAATTTCTAGAATTGATTGGCGAACGTGGTCCCAGAATTATAAATGTTTTGACTAATTTAATTGAAAAAAGTGGCGAAGTTAGATCAGATGTTACGCCGGAGTCGATTGTTCGTTTGATGGTTTCACAGATACTATTTTACTTTTTACAAAACTACAAGATTTTTGAACCTAAGAGCGACAAGCAGGTAGAAGAAGATCTTGATGAGATTGAGGAATTAGTTATTCGTGCCATTAAAAAATAGGGCTTCTCCGGGAGACAGGGATTGGAAAGCCGCTATGTGGACCGAGCCGAGCCAAGGTCTCGTCTCTCGCTTTGAATCCTTGCCAGAGTTTGGCAAGTATCCAAAGTCGCCCGGTGGTGTAATGGCTAAAGCCGTAACGCCACTCCCACAGTAGTCTTCCAAATCCCTGTCCCTCTCCGACTAGCGTATTCGTTATTTTTTAGTTGGTTGGTGGATTTAATTAATTTCAAAATTCGCATATTAATAATTTATAGGCTCAAAAAGGATCAGTGAGAAATTTCACTGGTCCTTTTGTTGTGTATAAAATAAAAAAGCTGGAATCTATTTAGGTATTGATTTTACCGAAGAGATTTCAGCGTATTTATAACTTATTAATTATTACTTATAGTACGGCAAATCTAAGAATGTAATTATCATTTCGGTTCCATCACTAGGGCGTGAATTGACACTGATTGTATGACCGAGTTTGTCGACCATCTTCTTAGTCAAATACAATCCCATACCGGTAGACTTGCTACCAGATTTCCGACCATTGCTACCGGTGAATCCTTTGTTAAAGATTCGGCTGATATCTTGGTCAGCAATCCCGATACCGTTATCTTTGATATGCAGTTCGATATTATTGTCGTCTGTAGTTGTGAAGACTGAAATTTTACCGCCATTATCGGTATACTTCAAACTGTTAGCCAAAATCTGATTGATGATAAAGCTCAACCATTTTTCATCAGTCAAAACTTTCTTATCGGTAATATCAAAGCTAATGCCAATACGTTTACTGATAAATAAGCGCTTGTTAGTTCTAATACAGGCTTTGACGATGTCGTTTAAGTCTTGTTCTTGAATCAAATAATCATTCGAGAAATTATTCAGACGAGCAAAGTAGAGTGCTTGATCAACTAAATAATCAATTTGGTCTAGTTCTTCAGCAATCAAGTCGGGGTCTAAGTCGTCATCTTGTGATAACTTCAACGCCGCCAAAGGAACTTTAATATCATGCACCCAAGATTCAGTGTATTCACGCTGGTCCTTTTGGTTCTGATAAAGTTCAGTCAGCTCATTACGATATTCCATAGAAATATTGTTAATTTTTGATTGAATAAATTTTTGTTCATTATTTCGAGCACCATATAATTCCTTCGACAGGTCCTCTTGATAATTTTCCAACTGTTGGAACCATGTCTTTTTGTGTGTATACGAAATAGCTAAATTTGCCACTAGGAAGACCATTGCCAAGATCCATGTGTAAATCAATGTACCTGGGTTAAAGTTAACGTGAGGGTCCAAATAGAGGACTAATTCGACGAAAGTCATCCCCACTAAGACGATGAGAATTGAATAAATATGATCGCGTAAGTATTTGAAAAATGTCATATTTCACCTCTAGGGAATGATGTATCCTTGTCCAACTTTAGTAACGATATAGTTCTTCAAGCCAAATTTTTCGATTTTTCCACGAAGACGATTGATGTTAACGGTCAAAGTGTTGTCATCAACGAAACGCTCGTCATCCCACATGAAATTCAAAAGTTGTTCACGCGTAACAATTTTGCCTTGATCCTTCAAAAGCCGTTGCAATAATTTGTACTCATTTTTAGACAAGTCAATTTTGTTGTCAGCGATTTCCACCGAGCCGCTAGAAAGGTTAAGTTTGAGACCATTGTGTTCAATCACGTCACTGGTACTCTTGGTAAAGTCATATGTTCGGCGCAAAAGGGCGTTGATTTTGGCAATCAAGATATCAATTGAGAAAGGTTTTTCCACGAAATCGTCGGCACCCATGTTCATTGACATAATTTGGTCCATGTTAGAATTACGAGATGAGATAATAATAATCGGAGTTTTGGAAACCTTGCGGATTTCTTGATTCCAATAGTAGCCGTCATAAACGGGAAGATTGATGTCGAGCAACACCAAGTCAGGTTTGTATTCGTTAAACTGGTCCATGATATTGTTAAAGTCTTTGGTAATATAAGAATTCATTTGCCATTTTTCAAGATTTTCACTGATTAGTTGGGAGATAGATGGGTCATCTTCGATAATCATAATTTTAGCCATTATAAAATTCCCTCCGTGCTAGAATAAAGACACTATATAGTATGATAACAATAATCATTGTAAAAATGTAGATTCTTCCGCTTTCGGTTGTCGGGGAAAATGCAGTTCTGCCATGAGGACCGAGTCGAGCCAAGGTCTCGCCTCTCGGTTTGAATCCTTGCCACAGTTCGGCAAGAATCCAAACTCGCCCTGTGGTGTAATGGCTAAAGCCATAACGCCACCTCCATGGCAGACTGCATTTTCCCCGACAACCTCCAGCTCATGCATTTTTTGGATTGATTGTTGTTAGTAATATAGTGATTATTATATCTGATTCTTTGAAAATATTTATGGATATAACTTCATTTCCATAATAATTTGAAAAGTTTCAGAGTACTTTCATAATTAAGTATTTAATGTATTGATTTTAATAACAATACCCAATATCAAAAAAATTAAATACAAGTAAAAAATACCCTAGCCGGAGGGTGGCAGTAATATAGTTGGCTGTGGAGGTGGTGTAAGAGCTTTAGCTCTTACACCACAGGGCGACTTTGGAGACTTGCGGTTTGTGCAAGGCTTCAAAGCGAGGTGCGAGACCTTGGCTCGCACCGGTCCTCATAGCAGACTATATTACTGCCAGCCTCCGGCGGCCGAGAAGGTAACTATTTATGCAAATTGCTGTAAAAAATATTTCAAAAGATTTCGGTAAAAAAAGAAATGCTGTGCATGCTATTAAGGATATCAGTGTTGAAGTTGAACACGGCGAATTCTTTGGTATCATGGGTCCCTCTGGAGCCGGAAAAACTACTTTGTTGAACATGATTTCAACTAATGAACGTCCTGATCACGGACAAATCATCATTGATGGTATGGACTTAACGCAGCTACATGACCGTGACCAAGCTAAATATCGTCGTAATAAAATGGGCTTTATTTATCAAAGTTTTGAGTTGCTGGATTCTTTGAATGTTAAGGAAAATGTCATCTTGCCATTGGCCTTGAATCGTTCTAATAAGAAGTTGATTGAGGAGAGATTCGATTATATGATGCAACTGCTCAATATTGAAAATCTGTCGGATCGGGCAGTCGATGAGTTGTCGCTTGGGCAAAGACAGATTGTGGCAGCAGCACGTGCTTTGATTAATCGTCCCGAGATTTTGTTTGCGGATGAACCCACAGGCTCACTGGATTCGAAGTCGGCAACGATTTTGTTGAACTATATGCAGATGGTCAATGAGAAGGAAAAGACGACAATTTTGATGGCAACGCATGATGCCTTTACGGCTAGTTATTGCAGTCGAGTTGTCTTTATTAAGGATGGGGTGATTTTTTCAGAGATTGTTAATCCGGGCAACCGTGACAAATTCTTTGAGCAAATTATCAACATGCAACGGACTATTGGCGGAGGGGATTATTTCAATGTATCGCAAAATAATTAAACGTAGTCTGTCTAATATGCGCGACAGTTATCTAATTTATATTTTAGCCTGCAGTTTCGCAATTGGAGTTTTCGGAATCCTGTTGTCGATGGGCGATAATCCGTCGGTTCACTATGCTTTGCGGTGGTGGAATTCACTGATTTTTGATGTTGCAATCATTATGAGCAGTATTTTCGGTTTCTGTGCATTCGTATATATGGCGTACGTCGGAGGATTCTTCGTTAAACAGCAGCGAAATGAGTTTCTGACATTTGAAAAGTTAGGTATGCAACGCTGGACCATTATTATGATCAGTTTTCTGCAGACGACTATTGTTCAAGCAGTAGCCTGGATTATCGGACTGACATTCATGGTGATTTTTCAGAAATTTATGGGAATGCTATTAGTCTATTTGATGCAGATGCACTTTGATTTTGTGATGCATATTGGGATGAATAATATTCAATTATTAATCGCAACATTTGTCTGGACAACGCTGACGTTGAGCATTATCAATGCCATTAAAACGTATCGAATTTTGAAAAAGAAAGAACGCCGGACGATTGTCAAAACTCGCTGGTGGCTACGTGTTCCTGCAGGACTTTTTGGAGTCGTCTTACTAATTACTGCCGAAATTGCAACATTTTATCTGTTCAAAAATATGCGAACCATCAGTTATTCATCCAAGCCACTGACAGAAATTGTCTATATTTTAGGTTCCGATATTTTTGGAACGTATTTAGTTTACTTCGGTTTTCTGCCCACAATTTTAAATATCATGGAGAAAATTCACTCAGTTTCATATTCAGGTATTAATATTTTCTCGTTTAAATATATGAAGGAACGTTTATTTCAAAATATTTCTATCCTCTGGTTCGTCACCGAATTGTCAGCTCTTGCTTTGGCTTTATTGACGTTTTGTTACTTCGGTTATCAAGCCGTCCATCAAAATTACAACAGCGCATATCCGTTTGAATTGGCTGCCAACAAGGATACCGTCAATGTTATTCGTCATGAGCTCAAGAAAAATGACGCCAAAATTAGGGGTAGCTACAAGACAGCCGTTAAGATAAATCTGGTTTCTTACTATAACAAGTCCAGTGAGTCGTACATTCGCCAACCAATGACGTTTATGTCGTATTCAGATTACAAATCTTTGCCAAAACGAATGCGAAAAAATAATTCCAAAATTAATGCTCACCAATTTTTGAAGATTGATTACAGTTCTTCAATTATGTATAGGAACAAGTCCGATGAGCACAATATCGAGGTCAAGGGTGCGCCGATGATTCAGACTGCCAAGCAGGGAAATTCGTTCCCATACGGAAGTTCGATGCATTTTGGACCAATGATGATTGTGCCTAATAGCTACTATCAGAAAATGCCGAGCGAGGTCAAAGATACTTTCTACGGTTGGGATTTCAAAAAAGGTGACCAGTTAAAACGTTCGCAATTGCAGAAATTGGATAGTTATCGCGATGCTTATTATATGAGGGTTAAATTCAGGTCGTCATTGGCAGATTCTTCAATCGAAGTCATGAAAAAAGAACCCAATAAGTATGAGACCGCAATCTATACTCAATCTGGATTCTTACGACAAGGCAGTATTAAAAAGCATTTCAAACAAGGTGGGGGATTCTATCTCTTCATCGTGGCGCTGTTCAGTGTAGCTTTGTTAGTCGCACTAGGAAGCGTGTTAACGTTACGAATTTTATTGCGTGATGATTATCAATCAAGTCAACTAAGGACGTTGCAAAAAATCGGTGTTGAAGAAAGTGAGATCAAGGGGATTATCCGACGTGAAAATACCTTGACGTTCTTGATACCAATTGTGTTTGCGTTAGTGCAGTCCTTTGCGGCCATTGCGATGTTCGATTTCGGACGTCATATTTCGAAGAATATTATCTTAATTTATGGCGGCTACATTGTACTTTATGGATTATTTGGAATTATCAGTTTTAAAGTTTCTTGGCGGGGTGTTAAACAGAAATTCAAACTATAGGTAGTTAGGTGTTGTTGAAATATGCCGCCTGCGGGTGACGGGAAAAATGCAGTTCTGTTATGTGGACCGGTCCGAGCCAAGGTCTAGTACCTCGATTTGAAGCCTTGCCATAGTTCGGCAAGTCTCCAAAGTCGTCCGTGGTGTAAGAGCTAAAGCTCTAACGCCACCTTCATGGCAGACTGCATTTTTCCCGTCACCCTCCGGCTTGAGTTAATCGGTTAGTTTGAATGTCTGTTTTACTTCCACAGTTTCTTTGAATTAATAATTGAATTGATCCAACGTTTTTTGTATTTATTATTATTTTTTACGTAATGTAATATAAGGAGACTTGAGAGTTCAAGAATACTAAAATCAGTATCAATATATTAAATAAAGGGAATATCAAGTAAATTCCAAAACAAGCAAAGCAATACTCAAGAAGATTAGTTACTGTTCTAACCAACTACATATTTAAATAAAATAGCCTCCGATTGCCAGAGTTTTCGCCAGCAGTGAAACTAAAATAAGGACGAAGTCCTTATTTTAGGGGACGATTTTGAAATTCGCGAAGGTCCACAGCGAAGTTCAAAATCGAGGTTCGAGACCGTACTATGGCTCGAACCGGTCCCACAGCAGGAAAAAAACTCTGGCAATCGGAGGCGGCAGATATCAATACAACTTAATCAGCAAGTGAGTAAGCTTTGGAGAAGAAACCAAAATCCTCTTCAGTAGTGCCTTGAATTTGTTTTTGAATTTCTTCTTGAAGCATGAGCTGCCAAGCTTTAATCTGGCTGGTTTCAGAGAATGTCCGAATAATTAAATATTCTCGTGGACTTTCCCTTTTTTGAAAGGTAGCAGTTGCGTTAGAATTAAAGGAGTATTGGTGGGTACCAAATAGTTTATCCTCGAATAATTTGGCTTGATCAGCATTTAATTTCAAATAAGTCAAGGAATACAAATTGTTCATAGGTTCGTAAACCCCATTGATACTGCGATATTGTGCAAATGTCGATAACTTTTTTATTAAAAGGTGGTCAGCATTAGCATGAAATAAGGGTTTTAATAAAGTATCAGCAGATGTTAGCTGACTCTTTAAAAAATTATATGTGCCTAGCTTTAATGTTATGTTCATAATTATTGAAATCCTTTCAACTTAAATTTTTTATGGAGGTTTTCTATGTTAGTTACAGTATTAGGCTTTTATGGTGGATATCCACATGATGGAATCGGAACGTCTGGTTATTTGTTACAGGCTGACGGCAAGAAATTGTTGATCGACTGTGGTAGTGGCGTTTTGAATGCTCTATCAAAGTATATGAAACCAACTGATTTAGATGCTGTGGTTCTTTCACACTATCACCATGATCATACAGCAGATGTCGGTGTTTTGCAGTACGAATGGCTGGCCGCTAAGAAAGAAAATCTACTTCCTATTTATGGTCATACACAGGATTTTGTCAACTATGCACAACTGACAGTGGAAAATGCAACGAAGGGAATCGCCTACAACGACTACGAACCAACTGAGATTGGCGACTTGAAATTTGAATTTCTCAGAACCGTTCATCCCGTTCCAGCATATGCAATGCGTATCACTGACAAAGAAGGTAAGGTGCTCGTTTATACAGCGGATACAACTTACTTCGACGGTTTAGTCGATTTTGCCAAAGATGCCGACTTGTTGATTGCCGATACTAATTTCCCAGAAGATGTTACTGGTAGAAAGGCTCATCTGAATACTAAAGAAGCTGGAACGTTGGCTAAAGATGCTAATGTTAAACGCTTGATGATTAGCCACTTGCCACAAACAGTCGATTTGGAGACTATGTTAAGCCAATCACAAAAGTATGCTGGCGATGTTCCCGTCGTTCATGCATTCGAAGGACTAGAAGTAGATCTTTAATCGCCGTCTCACAATGATTAGTTTACAATGAAAGTCATATAAAGTTTAACTAATACTAAAAATAATTTATTATTTATGTAATTTGTGAACACTTTACATAAAGGGCTATTTGTCGGGTGCATATTTTCACAAGTAAACAAATTTCGAACAAATATTCGTAACTTTTTATTGAAAAGGTATAGATTTTATTATGACAGTAAGTTACAATATTTATGTGCTTAAAGAGTTTTGATACTACACAGGAAAGGAGAGATTATATATGGTAACCATTTATACATCTCCAAGCTGCACCTCATGTCGTAAAGCCAAGGCTTGGCTCGAACAACATGACATTCCTTACAAAGAAAGAAACATTTACTCTGAACCTTTAAATAAGCAAGAAATCAAACAAGTACTTCAAATGACTGAAAACGGAACAGAGGAAATTATCTCTACTCGTTCAAAGGCATTCCAAAACCTTAAGGTTGATTTAGACGATCTAACAATTGATCAATTGTTAGATTTAGTTCAAACAAACCCAGGTCTCTTGAAACGTCCAATCATCATGGATGACAAACGTCTTCAAGTAGGTTTCAACGAAGATGAAATCAGAAGATTCTTGCCTAGAAGCGTTAGAACTATGGAACTTCAAAAGGCTCAATTAATGGCTGGCTTATAAAATAAAACTGGGATCACTATACGTTTACGTATGGTGGTTTTTTTTTGCTTTAAAATACTTTTTTGGATATAAATATTTTAAAAAGAGATAAATATACATGATGTATACCGTTCTGATTTGACTGTTTTAGGCAAAATAACGATAAATTTCACGAGATAATACTCATATCTCACTGTCGTGAGTATTATCTAAACCCAATGATACCGGGATTCATATTAGAAGAAAGCGTTTTATATAAAATGAAATTATACAATATGAATATTTTGATAAAATTTACTTAGTTAAGAAATTAACAATTGATATACTTGAATTTTATTCTATAAGGTTGAACTTTGGGAGTATGGATTATTATGAGAAAAATTAAGAGTATGAATAGTCCAAATTATCGAATTAAATGCCTAGAGAGCTTAATAATTAGCTTTCTATTAGGTACTTTTTTTATTTTTTTTAATTATGATTTGGTTAATGCAGATACAGCTAATAATGTACAAGCAGTAGCAGAAGAAAATTTCATAGCGACAGATAATCAAAAAGAGACATCTAAGTTTAATACGATTATGCCCTTATCAATTTCCAGTGAATCAATTACTCATAGTGGAGTAGACGGAACAGCTAATTGGGATATTGATACCAATGGAAAATTAACAGTTCATGCTGGACGTTTGGCTTACGGAATAGGGAATTGGGCCCCATATGCTAGTTTAATTACCAGCGTATATGTAGAGCCAGGGGTTATAACTTATGGAAGCATATTGACAACTGATAAGGATAATGGGGTTTTTGCCAAACTAACAAATGTGACGACCATCGATGTAACAAATTTGGATGTAAGTGAGTCAATGACGCTTGGAGACATGTTTTATAGAGACTCTAATTTAACGAATATTATTGGCTTGGATACTTGGGACACCTCAAAATGTGAAAGTATGAATGATATGTTCTCAAATGATTATGCACTGACAAATCTTGATGTTTCAAAATTTGACACCTCATCTGTTACCGGCATGAATTATATGTTTCTTAGTTGCAAATCTCTTGAGTCGTTAGATGTATCGAGCTTTAATACATCTAGAGTTCTAGCTATGAATAGTTTATTTAGTGGAGTTTCTGGGAAAATAATTGGTTTAGATAAGATGGATGTTGGGAAGGTCACAAATTTTTCGAGTGTCTTTGACGGAGTTGATTTTACAAAAACGAATGCTGACGATATAAAAGATTGGGATATTTCTAAGGCTACAAGCTTGTCAGGAATATTTGCTAATACTAAATTCACTTCTTTGGATTTGAGCAAATGGAATATGCAAAACGTTACGGATATGAGTGGAATGTTTTCGGGAAGCAGTGGTGACATCAGTCAGGTTAAGGATATTTCAAATTGGGATCTTTCCAAGGTTACGACCACAGCGGCAATGTTCTCTGGTGTAAAAGTCGATGATCTTTCAGTTGTTAATAATTGGAATGTTTCAAATGTTGAGAATATGGGTGAAATGTTTTCCGACTGTACTAATTTAAAATCCTTAGATTTATCAAAGTGGAAAACAGATAGTTTGAGTTCTACAGCCTCAATGTTTAAAGGGTCTAAGCTATTGAATGAGGATACCCTAAAAGGGTATCAGACATTGGTAACTGCTAAAAATACTAATATTAGTAATATGTTTAATGGTACAAGTTTTCAAACTATTGATTTATCAAAATATGATACTTCTAATGTAACTTCTTTTGCTGGGTTGTTTCGAGATACAACCAAGTTGCAAACAATAAATGAAAATTTTGATACAAGTTCGGTAACTAATATGAGTTATATCTTTAGCGGATCTTCATTTAATGGTGATGATAGTAATATTGCTGATTGGGATACTTCAAGAGTCACTGATTTGTCAGCTGCATTTTATGCTAGCTCTGGAACTAATTATGATTATATTAAAAACTGGGATACCTCCAGTGTGCAAAATCTTTATGAAACGTTTTCTGCTATGAAGAATGCAAAAAGTTTACCTATTTCTAATTGGGATGTTTCAAAGGTTAAAAATTTTAATAGTACTTTTAATCGTTCTTTAGATTTGGTTGATGTACCAGTGCGAGATTGGAATGTTTCTAGCGGAACGGATATGAGAGGAATGTTTGTGAATGACACCTCGATTAAAAATCTGGATCTATCCAAATGGAATACACAAAATGTTACAAGATTTGATACAATGTTCGATTTAATGACAAATTTGGAAACACTTGATATATCAGGCTTTGATACAACGAATGCAACTGATCTTCACTCTTTATTTGGTAGTGACGAGAATCTTTGGAAATTGACTTTGGGACCCAAATCAGTTTTGATTAATTTAAAAGGATCAGCAACCCCATTAGGGGTTGGTCTAATAACACCAGTACCAGGAACTATTATCAATGACGATACAACTGATAAAACTTATTCTGCAATCAGTGATAAGTGGCAGGCTGTTGATACCAATGGTGGTGGGACTGATCATGAACCATTAGGTGATTTATTTTCTGCACAGGATATTGTGGATAAATTCTCTACTGTTGGTAATCCCGTAACAACTTATGTTTGGCAACAACAAACAAAAGGTGATATGAAGATGACGGTTCCTGATATTGATTTCGGTACTACTTCTAATGCATCTGGTCTTGTCAGACGTAAGAGTAATTTTGCAATAGATGTTACAAATAATAATTATCCAACTGATGCTGTGCCGTCTGATTTATCAGTTTCCATGGATGCTCCTTTAACTGATGAAACAGATAATACTAAGACTCTCAATGATGTTTTAGTTTTTAAAGATAAATCTAATAATGAAAGTATTTTATCATCTGAAGATACTAAGATTTACTCAGGTGACATCGCTAATGGTTCCAATACAATATCTTGGGATAATGACCATGGAATACTTTTGAATATGAATAATGATCGGTACGCATCTAATGGACATTATTCAACTACACTAAAATGGACATTAACAAATAGTTTGTAAAATTAAGCCACTATACATCACGTATAATGGCTTTTTTGTGTTCATTTTTTAACTAATTCATACCGAATTTCACGAGATAATACACATATTTTTCTGCTTTGAGTATTATCTAACCCTTGATACATAAGGATTCAAGTTAAGAAAACGCTTTTTATAGAAAATGAATTATTACAATATGAATATATTGATAAAATGCATTTAGTTAAAAAGTTATCAAAGGAGGATAATTTCATGACGAATACAAAGTGGATGCATAAACAGAAATATATGTTGAGATTGATTATCTTTCTTTGTAGCATGTTATTTCCTTTGTTATCATCGCAAGTAGTTCATGCAGATACAAATGATGTTCAAGATGTGATTAGCCAAAATAAAATTGCGACTGATGATAATAATTCTACTAGTACGATTATACCTTTGGTCGCTGTTACTGCCGCTGATCCGACTGATATTGCCAGTGGAACCTTTGGATTTTGTGATTGGGTCATTGATTCTAGCGGAAAGTTATCTTTTTCTTCACAAGGTAATTCTGCTTCAATTTTTGGAGAGGTTAATAACACAAACAATGTAATAGATGCGCCTTGGTATAGTTATCGGAATCAGGTAACAAGCGTTTATGTGGGTAAAAATATAATTGCCAATAATAATTCATCTTATGTATTTAGCCAATTGCCTAATGCAACGAGTATTGATGTTGAAAATTTAGATGTTCAATATGCTTCAAATATGAGTAGTATGTTCGCAAATGACGATAATTTAACTTCCATTACCGGTCTTGAAGACTGGAATACATCATCTGTTACTAATATGGCAGCGTTGTTTTCGGGTGATTACATACTAGAAGAAACTGATGGAATAGAAAATTGGAATACATCTGAAGTTACTATTATGAGTTCATTATTCAATAATGCGAAAGAAATAAATATTAATGGTTTAGAAAACTGGGATACATCATCTGTTACTAATATGTCCTTCATGTTTGAAAATACAAAAATAGTCGATTTCTCGCCAATAAAAAACTGGGATGTTTCAAAATTAAAAACTATGGAATCGATGTTTTACGGTAATAATGTGGTTACAAGTTTAGATTTTTCAAATTGGAAATTAAACGAACTAGATGGGATTGGTAGAACATTTGCAGGTTGTATAAAATTGACTGAAATAGTAGGATTAAATAACTTTAATTCAGGTAGGCTTTCTAATTTTAGCTATACATTTTTAAATGATAGAAACTTGACGTCACTTGCAGATACTGAAAAATGGAATACGTCTAATGTTATTACTATGGCTGGAACATTTTCAGGGTGTATTGGATTGTTAAATCTAGACTTAAGAGAATGGGATACATCATCAGTCGAAGATATGTCTCATATGTTTGAGAGTGATTCTAATTTAAAGGAAAATACTTTGTATGGTCTAGATAAATTTAATACTAATAATGTTACTAATATGAGTTATATGTTTGCTTCCATAGGATTTGAGGTTTTAGATTTGAGTAATTTTAATACTTCTAAAGTAACAAATATGAATCATATGTTTGTAAGCACTAAAAAACTTCAACAAATAATTGGTGATTTTGATACAAGTTCTGTGGAAGATTTGAGCTATCTTTTTTATAATTCGAATGTTACTGATTTTGATGAATTAAATATATCTAACTGGAAGCTATCTAAAGTAACTAATATGAGTGGAATGTTCTGGGGCAATTCTTCAAAATCATTAGTATTTACGTCTAATTGGAATACTTCAAATGTGAAAAGCTTTTACGCTATGTTCAATAGTATGCCTAATTTGGAGGCACTTGATATTTCAGGCTTTGATACCACCAATGCAACAGATGTCCAATATATGTTTGGTGGTGATAAAAGTCTTTGGAAATTAACTCTGGGGCCAAAATCTGTCTTGACTAATTTGACAGGTCCGGTTCAAGCAACGGACGTTCATTTACTTGCACCCGTGCCAGGTACCGTCATTAAAGATGATTCCACCGATGAATCTTATTCAGCAATCAGTGACAAATGGCAGGTTGTTGATACAGCCAGTGGCGGAACTGATCATGAACCTTTGGGTGATTTAGCTTCTGCACAGGATATCATGGATAAGTTTTCAACCGTTGGGAATCCTGTAACAACTTATGTCTGGCAACAACAAACAAAAGGTGATATGAAGATGACTGTTCCTGACATTGATTTTGGGACTACTTCGAATGCATCTGGTCTTGTACGACGTAAGAGTGATTTTGCGATAGATGTTACAAATAATAATTATCCAACTGATGCCGTACCGTCTGATTTGTCTGTTTCCATGGATGCTCCTTTGACTGATGAGACGGATAAAACTAAAACTTTAAATGATGTTTTAGTTTTCAAAGATAAATATAATAATGAAAGTATTTTGTCATCTACCGATACTAAGATTTACTCTGGTGACATTGTTAATGGCTCCAATACAATATCGTGGGATAATGACCACGGAATCCTTTTGAATATGAATAATGATCGATATGCGGCCAACGGCCACTATTCAACAACTCTCAAATGGACTTTGACAAATAGTTTATAGACGAATGATTTAAAATTAGGCATCTCTTAATTGAGGTGTCTTTTTTTTGTAGATTTTGTAAAAAAATTACGATTAAGTTCTAATTTCCAGAAGATTTTGTCCGCTACCGATACTGAAATGTACTCAGGCAACATCGAAAATGGTGAAAAATGTCTTATCTTGGGATGCTGACCATGGAATTCTTTTGAACATGAATAATGATCGATACGCTGTAAACGGGCATTACTCAACAACCCTCAAGTGGACTCTCACAAATAGTCTCTAAAAAAGGCGTTTTCTTTGACTAACTTTCCGACATTTAGTATATTGTTCGAATGACTTTTAATATCGATATGAGATAGTTGAAATAGTTTTTGAGACTGTTAAAATGTAGATACAGAATTGAGGTGACTATGATGGAAATGGATCGACTTAATGAGAACACGATCAGAGTCATTCTTAGTACAGAGGATTTACAAGAACGTGGAGTAACTGTTTTGGATTTGCTTGGCAATAAAAAACAAATAGAAACGTTCTTCTACAGTATTTTGGATGAAGTTGATAAGGATCACGCTTTTACGAATAATGAACCCGTTACTTTCCAAATTATGCCTAACAAGGCTGGCTTGGAGCTGTTGATTAGCAAGAGTGATGATTCCGACGGCACAGGTTCATTGCCATTAAATGGGCTACAAGATTCAACCGATAATGACGATAATAGTCTGGACGATGAGAAGATTGGTACAGAAGAATATGACAGCGATACAGCTCCATATTTGAATGATCCCGATACACCAACTAAGACGGTTATTGTTGAATTTAAAGACTTTGAAGATTATGTCCAATTGGCTAATTTGTTACACTTGGAAAGTGGTATCTCAAACCTTTGGGAATACAAAGATAAGTATTATTTGCAATTGATTCTGTTCACAGATGAAATGCATGAAATGACTTACAGCGATGTTTTGGCATTGCTAAGCGAGTATAGTTTCAAGACTAAAGTTACAGCCGCTGTCTTATCAGAGTATGGTAAGAAAGTTATGACGAAGACGGCTTTGGAATTGACTAGATATTATTTTGGAAATTAAGCAGATCAACCTGTTAGAGGGTTGGTCTTTTTTGTTTTTGATTTGAAATAAATAGTTGGAATGGTGATACTTATGGCAACTCGTGCAGTGGACATTTCAGAAATTGGTAAAAATTTTAAGCAATGGACGGATGACGTTGTCGATTATGATGATTATGTAATCATTACCAAGCCGCATAATCGAAATGTTGTAATGATGTCTGAGAATGAATTTGATTCTTGGAGGGAAACTTTATATTTGCTGGGCACTGAAGCTAATCGAAAGGCATTGGATGAATCTGCTCAGCAAGTCAAAGATATTAAACTTATATCTAAAGAAGAATGGGATTCTGGTACAAATAAATAGCTCACATGAATAAATTAATATTCGTGTGAGCTTATTTTTGTTCAGTATATTTAATGCCTAAAGTCGCTAAATGGCATCTCGTCAAGCACGTGAAACCGCATACAGCTTTTGCTACAATTATTTTAGGTGGTGAGGATAATTTGGTAGAAAAAACTCAAGTTATTGAAGCAATGCAGAAATTTAGTCAAGAATTGAATCGGGTTCATGGCAATTCGCAGACAGCTCAATTTGTCAGTGAAAATTTAGTAGAGCTACAGAAAAGTGAAGGCGTGGCTTTTACTGGTTCGTTGCAATATTTTTTAAATCGAGTGCCAGTAGTTAAATTATTGAGTTTAATGAAGTTGAAAAGAAGTTGTGGCATGAAGTTCGGTCATTTAATAACCTAGGCAATAATCTATGGGGAGCAGGATTGTAGAAATAGTTTGAAGGTGAAGATAATATGAAGCAAGCAGATCAAGAAAGAGTTTTGACAGCTATGAGAAGTTTGAGTGAGGCTTTGAATAAATATCACGGTGGAACTCAGACTGCTCAGTATGTAGATGAGACAATTTCAGAGTTAGAGAAGTGTGAAGGCAAAGCTTTCGTTGGTGGTTTTGAGTATTATATTGTCAAAGCTGGAATGTTGCGAACATCAGAAGGGGTCAAATTGAATGACATTGAATATAAAAGATGGCATGAATTGGCATCGATGAAAGATTTAGGGAACGATTTGTTCTTTGGTCTAGGGTTGTGATAAAGAGTTTTAATAAAATTTCAAAGATTTGACAAAAATGGTTTTTCTTCTAGTTCAGATATGCCACATATTTCAACACCTCTGATAGAAACATCAAATATATTAGCCGGAGGTAGCCAGAAAATGGGGAGTACGCAGTGAAGGTGGCGTTATTGCTTTAGCAATTACACCACGGACGAATTTGGAGACTTGCCGAACCATGGCAAGGCTTCAAATCGAGGCGAGAGACCTTGGCTCGAACCGGTCCTCACAGCGGACTGCCCCATTTTTCTGGCTACCGGAGGCGGCAGTGAACAAAAAATATAATTTTTGCGTAATTTCTATCAGAGGTGATAAAAATGTATGCAGCATTGGATGAAGAAGGAACACTAATTTATGCCAAAGAAGCAATCGAGAATAGGAATTACTACTGTTGTCACTGCGACCAATTGGTTCAACTAATTCTAACTGACACCAGAAAATATTTTCGCCATACGAATAAAACAACCAATAATATCAACGAACGCTTGATTCATCGAAAAGGTAAGCAGTTGATAATGGATGAGTTGCAGAAATACAACTTTGAATTAATTGAGAGCGAGTATTATCTGCCAGAAATCAAACAACGCCCAGATGTTTTAATCAACCAAAAATTAGTTGTGGAATATCAGTGTGCAAAACTCGATGAAAATATTTTGTCCGACCGCGTGGATGGTTATCGAAAGGTTGGCTTGCGCAGTATTTGGATTCTAGGTGAAGCCTATTTGGATGTGCAAATTCGTCGAGAGCACTTGAAGTTTATTGATTACAGTGAGAATCTCGGTTACTATATTTTGATGCTCGATTCTTTAAATCAACGTTTCACACTCTTTCATCACATTAAATTCTTAGGTCCGTTCAATAAAATCTTCTTTCAGAGAGATATTTTTGAAAAGGGTGGATTACCTGATTTATTTTCGTATCAACCGGAAGAATATCCCATTAAATCACAAGTAATGAGCGCTTATTTGCTTAAAAAGTTGCGTAAAAAAAATGATCCACAAGCGCAGTGGGTCAAAATGAATTTTTATCAACAACGGAATCAGACAGTAGAAAGCTATTTAAATAAACATATTTTTACGCCACAACCGCCAATTTACCAACTTCCAATTTGGCAAATGGCTTGTGGCAAGAAACCAAAACTTTTACAACAACCATTATTAGATTGTGTACAAATCAAAAAGCCTCCACAGCTGTGAAGGCTTTTTCAATATGTTCGTCTGTTTGATTAACGTCTGAATTTATCCAAACTGATAACGGTACTAGAATCGACATATTTTTCCGTTTGAGGAAGTTCGCGTTCCAACATCGCATTAAGGTTGTTGGTGATACTTTCTGGATCACACGAATCGCCGAAATCATTAATCATGACACCGGGCTTTTCTTCGTGGTCGAGATCGAAGACAATGGCTGTGGGAGCTTTTTGAATCTGCATTTCCATTGATAGTTGTTGGTCACGTTTAAGACCCTGAACAACACATTGACTTTCTTTATCAGTCATAATTGACTTATAGTCGAGCCCACTATTGTTAATTGCACGTTTGATAGTGGTATCATCAAAGGGATTGTTTAGAACATTAACTTGTTCTTGAAGATTCATTAAAAAGTTACGTGCTTTCTTATTTCCTTGGCATGAGGCTGCCTTATATAACTTAGCGGCTTCAAGCACTTCTTGGGAAGCAGTAGTACGTTCCTCAATATCGGTAATTTTGAAACCTTTTAATTGCATATAATCATTAATTGTAGCCATATTATAGTTCGTTACGAAATGATATTGTGTATCAATGTCGTGCTTTCTAGTGAAGTCGATAATAGCTTGTTCCACTGTTAAACAATACGAACATAAGGGATTAATATATAAGAATATTTCCCACATTACGTTTTCCCTCCATCTCTCTATTGCATAGTCATTCTACCAACAATTTTTGAAAAGGTAAAATTATAAACTCATGACGTTGCTTCCGCCGAAGGTTATCAGTAATATAGTTTGCTGTGCGACCGGTGTGGGCCAAGGTCCCACGCCTCAATTTTGAGCTTTGCATAAACTGTAAATCTCAAAATACGTCGGTGGAGTAAGAAAGGAAAATCGCCTTTCTAACACCACCTGCACTGCTGACTATATTACTAATAACCTTCGGCTAGTGTCTTTTTTAATTGCTAAGTTGTTGTGTTGATATATGCATAGTAAAGGATATCGAGAGATTTTACTAATAATTTGTTTTGAAATGATGAGTCAATTTTGCAAAGTTGAATCATTTTGTTTAATCAAATATGTGGTTAGATCTTACTAAAATATTGGTGTGACTAATTTTGTATGATGTTATTTAAATATTCCGTCTACAGAGCTGGGAAATATTCACTAGCTGTGCGGAACGGCCCGAGCCAAAGTGCGGTCTCGAACCTCGGTTTGGAGCCTTGACACAGTTCGTCAAGTCTCCAAACACGTCCGGTGGTATAAGTACGGAAGATTTCTTCCGTGCTTATACCACTACCACGGCACACAAATATTTCCCAGCTCTTCCGACTAATTAATCACTATTAATCAAATGAATCTACTTATCATAGACTATGTGGTTTTTTTGAATGTTTGTAGTAGATTATCAATGAGAACCACTAGTTAGAATAATGAAAGTAAAATCTGAATTTGGGTTAATCATTTTAATTTTAAGTATGCAATATTTGTTATTTCCAAATGAATCATCATCCAGAAATAACCCAGCCGGAGGTAGCCAGAAATGGGGAGTACGCCGTGAAGGTGGCGTTATTGCTTTAGCAATTACACCACGGACGATTTTTGAGACGCGGTTTTCGGCTCAAAAACGAGGTGAGAGACCTTGGCTCGAACCGGTCCTCACAGCGGACTGCCCCATTTTCTGGCTACCGGAGGCGGCATATATAAAAACTTTGCAAGAATAAAGTGAATCTAAATCGAATATAAGATATATTTAAAGAAGTAAGTAAAGCGAGGTCATTATGTCAGAAATCAAATGGAATGAATTTTTGATACCATATTCACAGGCAGTAGACGAATTAAAAATCAAATTTAGAAATTTACGTAAGGAATTTCTGGAGAAGAACGAACATTCTCCCATCGAATTTGTGACCGGACGTGTTAAGACAGTCGATAGCATCAAAGAGAAGATGCGTCGTCGTTTTATTAATGAGGACTTGCTGGAACAAGATATGCAAGATATCGCCGGAATTAGAATTCAATGTCAGTTCGTGGAAGATATTTACGACGTTGCCAAATTGCTACATATTAGAGAAGATATGCGTGTGATTGAGGAACGTGACTATATTGCCAACAGTAAGCCGAGCGGTTATCGTTCGTATCACGTGGTGATTGAATATCCGATTCAAACTGCCAGTGGTCAGAAAAATATTTTAGCTGAAATTCAAATTAGAACTTTGGCAATGAATTTTTGGTCCACAATTGAACACTCTTTGAACTACAAATATAAGGGTGATTTTCCAGATGAAATTAACGAACGATTGAAACGAGCTGCTGAAGCTTCCTTCATGTTGGATGAGGAAATGTCCAAGATTCGTGAGGAAATTCAGGATGCTCAACAATACTTCACAGATCGAAAGCGTGACCTAAATAATACATCGGAGCACGATAAATAATGAAATTATGGATTAATAATAATAGTAAAGAAAAATCAGTTGCTGCGGCTAACAAATTGCGCAGTAAATTGCTTGATGCTGGCCTAATTTTGGACCGTCGTGATCCCCAATTAGTTATCAGTGTCGGTGGTGATGGTACGCTTTTGAGCACTTTTCACGCTTATGCAGCCCATTTGGACCGTGTTAAATTCTTGGCTTTGCACACAGGTCACTTAGGATTTTATTCTGACTGGACCGATACTGAAATTGACGATTTGGCCAACCGGATTATCGAGTGTAAAGACAATATTCCTTCCACAAGTTATCCACTTTTGGATGTTATGGTCGAGAATAAAGAAGGCTCATTGTTCCATGGGATTGCCATCAATGAAACGGTGGTTAGACGTTTGTCTTCCTTAACAATGAAGGCTCGAGTTGACTTGGATAAGGAATTTTTTGAAAGTTTTCGTGGAGATGGTTTGTGTTTCTCAACACCAACTGGCTCAACTGCTTATTCAAAGTCAATTGGTGGGGCACTGATCCATCCAAAGATCAGTGTCTTTCAAATGATTGAAATTGCTTCGATCAACAACCGAGTTTATCGGACAATTTCGTCACCAATCATTATTCCGCACAATCAACAAGTCGACCTTTATCCACAGACTGCGGACGATTACGTCATCAGCTGCGATGGTATTACGACCAAGTTGAAGAATGTAAAGAAGATTACGATCAAATTGAATTATCAACGTGCTCAATTTGCCCAGTATCGCCACCGTCACTTCTGGACTAGAGTAGAGACAGCTTTCTTGGGACAAGATGAACAAAAATAATCGTATTTTAAAGTTTACAATTAGTGATGACGACAAGAAAATTGTCCGTAAGTTTTTAGTCCAACACAAATTTTCCTCTAGTCAATTGCACAATTTAAAAAACAAAGGTGGACTGATCTTTGTTAATCATAAACAACGTCATTTCGACTTCAAGATGAAAACAGGCGATGTAATCCTGATTATTATGAATGAGGAAGAACCGTCTGATTTGATTGCGCCAATGTATGGTCCAGTTGATGTTATTTATGAGGATAGTTATTTATTAGTTGTGAACAAGCCGCCTGGGATTGCTAGTTTACCTGCCAAAGCAAAGTCTGGCAAGACAATGGCCAACTTGGTCAAAGGTTATTTACTGAATAAAAAAGAGAATTCAACAATTCACTTGGTAACACGGTTGGACCGCAATACTTCGGGTTTGATGGTGTTTGCCAAGACTTCGTATGCTCATTCGTTGCTAGATCGAATCTTGCATACGGAAGATTTTCAAAAATTCTATCTAGCGATGGTTTATGGTCAAGTAGAACCAGAAAGTGGTCTGATCGATTTGCCAATTGGGATTGATCCGGACGCTTTTTATATGCGTAATATTGACCACGAAAAGGGTAAGGCGTCTCAAACTGTGTATGAAACAGTGGAAAAGTTCTCGACTGGCAGTTTATTAAAGTTGAAACTTTTAACGGGACGTACGCATCAAATTAGAGTTCACTTAACTGCGATTGGTCATCCGATAATTGGCGACGATATGTACAGTGGCAAAGTTGATTCACGAATGGACCGCCAAGCGCTGCACTGCTACCGTTTGAACATTGTTCATCCTGTGACCAAACAGTTATTAAAACTTCAAGCACCGTTGCCAGCAGATATGGTAATGTTAAAGAATGTGTTAAGGGGTGAGAAGAATGGATGAAAATGAAAAAAGACTCCAAGATAAATTCACGCAATTAAAGGGTTATCTTGATAATGGCGATAAAAAACGTTTCCGAAAAACTTATTTGGATATGCATTTTTACGACCAGAGTACTTTTTACCTCACGTTAAATAAGACCGAACGTGTAACGTTATACTCAATTCTAGAACCAGATGAAATGGGTGATATGTTCGATACGATTGAGGACGACAATCCGGAGATTCCAGAACTTTTGAAAGAAATGGATCTCGGATATGCTTCCAAGATGTTGAACGATATGTACGATGATAATGCGGCCGATGTTTTGGAACATTTGGACAAAGTCGATGTTGATCGATTCCTTGAACAAATGCCAACTAGTGATGCCAACAACCTTCGTGGATTGTTGCATTACGATACCGAAACAGCCGGTGGTATTATGACCACTGATTATGTTAAGTTTCATGAAGAAGAAAGAGCTGCAGATGCCATTAAAGCTTTGAAAGGCTATGCTCAAACAGCTGAAACGATTTATTACTTATATATTTTGGATAATCACGATGATTTAGTCGGTGTTATGTCATTGCGTGATTTGATTCTGCTCGATGATAACGATACATTGGGCGAAAAAATGAATAGTGACATTATTACAGTCAACGTTGATGCAGAACAGGCAGAAGTTGCGCAAGTCTTTAGAGATTACGAATTTTTGGCCGTTCCTGTTGTTGATCATTCCAATAAATTAGTTGGTATCGTCACCGTTGATGATGTTATTGAAGTTATCGATGATGAAGCCCAACAAGATTACTCTGGTTTGGCCGGTGTTAGTATGGACGAAACCAATAATGACGGACCCTTCAAGGCAGCTTCAAAACGTTTGCCATGGTTGATTACGTTGTTATTACTGAGTATGATTACCGCAACATTGATCAATCATTTCGAAGGATTGTTGGCAGAAGCCAGTATTTTAGCCGTCTTCATTTCAACAATCACCGGTACAGCTGGTAATGCAGGTACCCAAAGTTTGGCCGTTGCAGTCAGACGATTAGCAGTTGAAGAAATCAATCGCAGTGAATTTTTGAAGTTGATTGGTAAAGAATTAGTAACCGGTTTTGTGACCGGAGTAGTAACCGGAATTTCCGTGTTCATGTTAGTCGGAATCTGGAAACACAACTTCGTACTAGGAATGGTGATCGGTTTAGCAATGTGTGCAGCCATTACCGTAGCCAATTTAGCCGGAAGTTTAATTCCAATGTTGATGTCCAGTTTCGGATTCGATCCAGCCGTAGCCAGTGGACCATTTATTTCAACATTGAGTGATTTAACATCAGTGTTGATTTATTTCAGTATTGCAGGAATGTTTATGCAGTATTTTGTGGCGTGAGAGAGTGGAGCAAGGGCGGTCAGCTCCCGAGCATTTGCGTACTTTTAGCAATTACACGCCGAACTTGCGTGTGATTGCTAAAAGTATGCAAAGCGGAAGTAGTTGCCCTTGCGGAACTCGTTTAAGAGCCACTGCATGCCCAGCAGATCTCTAAAACACAACTGAATATATAAATACAAAAAAACAGGTTCGAATTCAAAACGGGAAAACAATCCCAAAGATGAATTCGAACCTATTTAATTTACCTAAGAATTAATTATTAACCCCATCAATAATTTTAGTACCATGCAATTCCTTAACTCCAAGTTTATCCGCAATAGCATCAACATTCTCAAAGTTAACACCACCACCAGGCAAAATAAGTATTCTGCCATCAGCGTAATCAATATACTTTTTAATATTGTCCAAAGTCATATCAATTGGAGTAGTCAAAGGACCACCGTGAGTCAAAATACGGTCAACATCGTGGTCAACCAACCAGTCGATAGCATTTTTCTTGTTATCCTCAGCCAAAGCGTCAAAAGCCATATGGAAAACGATTTGCATACCAGCAGAAGCAGCAATCAATTGTTCCATAGCTTCTTCATCAATATCGCCATCAGCAGTCAAAGCACCAAAGGCAACTGCATCGACACCCAATTTCTGAGCTTCAAACAAGTCAGCTTCCATCATTTTAATTTCTAGGTCGTTATAGACGAAATTTCCACCACGAGGACGGATCATTTCGACCAGCGGAACCGATTTTTCTTGAAGGTATTTAGTGGCTTCTTGCAAGACACCGTGGCTAGGAGTAGTTCCTCCAACAGCCAAATTATCATTTAATTCGATTCGATTAGCACCTTTCAAAACGGCGGTGGGAATCTTAGTAAAGTTTTCTACAGCTACTTCTTTAAAGATAATAGTCAACCCCTCTTCATTGTTGTGGTTATATTCTAACAAATATTCTTGTAAAAGTCTGATGTTATATGTTTGATATATGCCGCCTCCGGTCGTCAGAAATATAGTTCATGCTATGAGGACCGAGCCGAGCCAAGGTCTCGTCTCTCGATTTGAATCCTTGCCACAGTTCGGCAAGTATCCAAAGTCGCCCTGTGGTGTAACGGCTAAAGCCGTAACGCCACCTCCATGGCATGACTATATTCCTGACGACCTCCGGCTAGGGTTTTAAAAAATTGTTTTGTATTGGTTATAACACAATCCATTTTAGGGAGAATATTATGTTTTAAGGTTTCTTGGTTTGCATCTTGGTTTAAATAGTCAGTTAACCGATATTTTGAATTAAATTATCAAATTCAAATAAACAAAAACTAAACTACAAGGTACAACTATGGTCTTAAAACATTAAGGAGCCTCCGGGCTTTTAAATACAATAGCCTCCGGTTGACAGTGATTGATGCCAGCAGTGATAGTGATGTAAGGGCTGAAGCCCTTACATCACAGGACGATTTTGAGACACGGTTTTCGGCTCAAAATCGAGGCTCGAGACCGCACTATGGCTCGAACCGGTCCCACAGTGGAAATCAATCACTGTCAACCGGAGGCGGCAGATATAGACAACAAAAAAAGAACGCCCAGATGGACGTCCTTAATTAAATGTTAAGCAACCATAGCTTTGATACCGAAGTAGGCAATAACAATGATGGCTAAAACAATTCTGTACCAACCAAATGCCTTAAAGTCGTTACGTTTAATATAATCAAGCAAGAACTTAATTGAAGCGTAAGCAACGATAAATGATACTAAAGTACCAACTAGCAAGATGATTGTTTGATCAGCAGTGAAGACATTGCCTTTCATGAAGTACTTACCAATCTTCAATAAACTAGCACCAAACATAGTTGGAATAGCTAAGAAGAATGAGAACTCAGTGGCAACGAATCTTGATGTACCGACTGTCATACCACCCAAGATAGTAGCTCCGGAACGTGATGTACCAGGAACTAACGAAAGGACTTGGAAGAGTCCGATTTGGAAGGCTGTCTTGTATGAAAGACTTTCGAGATCGGCTGTTTGTGGTCGTTTACCCTTGAGCCAGTTTTCAACGACGATGAATAAGATACCGTAAATCAATAGTGTGGCAGAAATAACTTGCCAGCTTGTCAAATGGGCATCCATCCAGTCATTCAATGGCAATCCGATAATTACTGAAGGTAAGATAGCGACTAAAACTTTGAACCAAATACTCCAAGTTTGACTCTTCTCACGGTGATTTTTCTTAGGTGAGAATGGGTTTAATTTGTGAAAGTAAATGAGGATAACCGCTAAAATGGCACCAAATTGAATAACTACCATGAACATGTTGATGAAAGCCTTTGACTCATTCAATTTGATGAATTCATCGGCTAAGTACAAGTGTCCAGTTGAACTGATAGGTAGAAATTCTGTAAAACCTTCGATGATACCTAAAATGATGGTTTTAATAATTTCAATGAACATGATTGATTAATTCTCCTGATTAAATTTAAAGCTAGATAAAGTTTACACAAGTACACTCAGGAATAGCAACGTTATTGTCCAAATTAGTCAAAATTCCTTTGTTAGGATTGCGTTTTAAAATACTCAAATCGTTTGAATCTTGGTTAGCTGCAATGACATATTTTTCTGAAGGGTCGAGGTCGAAATCTCTAGGACCGTTGCCAGTAGCGGTTGTGCTGAGCTTCTTGATGCGGTCGCCGTTTGGATCAACGCTAAATGTAGTAATTGTGTCGGCACCACGTGTTGAAGCGTATAAGAACTTGCCATCTTTGCTAATTCTAATAGCAGCGGTAGTATTCTTTTGTTCATCCTTAGCAGCTTCAGCTTCATCAACAAGCGTTAGACGGGCAGTTTCAGCGTCATATTGCATTACAAGTACCTTTGATGATAGTTCACAAGCAACGTAAACAAAAGGCTTTGTAGGGTGGAATACTAAATGTCTAGGGGCATAGCCAGAAGGAGCAATGTAATTGTTCATCAATTTTGGTTCTTTAGGATTGTCGATGTCGTAAATATAAATTCTGTCAGCACCGTAATCACAAATAATTAATTTTCCATCAGGTGTTAAAGCACTGAAGTGAGGTTTCGATTGATCTTGTTCAACACGAGGACCATGACCTTCAAATTTAACTTCTGAGTAGTGTTCGATTTTGCCGTCAGCAGTTAAATGGTCAATCTTAACCTTGCTCAAGTGGAAGTAAGCACTGAAAATCAAATTGCGACTAGGGTCAAATTTGACGTATGAAGGTGAAGTTGATTCTGAATAATCTTCATCCAAAAGTTTTGGTTCGTCGCCAGAAATATCATAGACAACGATACCGCCACGGTCATCTTTTTTAGCAAGTGCGATTAATTTCATATCGTTAGTTACATCGATATAAGTAGGTCCATTCAACTCAACTAGGGCCTTAGGTGTGGTTAATTCACCATTGTCAGAATTAAAATCAGCAGAATAAACACCTTTTCCACCATTCTTGGTGTAGCCACTTAAAAGAACTTTTTCAATCATTATCGATTCCTCCAAATAATGTATAGTATTATAATATACAGTATAATCTTACTATAAAAATTTGGGGTGCAGTTTATGAAAGAAACGCCAGAGAGAAAAAAGAGTTGGTTTTACAAATGGTTTCTAAATAACCAGCTAACGGTGGTTCTGATTAACATTTTTTTGGTATTTTTGATTATCTTTTTATTTTCGAAAATAAGTTTTGTCTTTCAACCAGTTAATCAAATCTTAGGTATAACGATGCCGCCAGTAATTTTGGCACTGGTATTGTACTATCTGATAAATCCTTTGATCAATGTGCTTGAAAGTAAATTCCATGTTAATCGAATTATTTCAATCACATTTGTCTTTATTATTATCTTGGCCTTATTAATCTGGGGCGTTATGTCCTTGATTCCATTTGTTCAGAGTCAGGTCGATTCATTGGTTAAGAATTGGCCACAGTATTGGAATTCACTAAACAAGAGTTTGCAAAATATGTTCTCTGATCCCAAGCTTCATATGGTAAAGGAGCGCCTGATTCAAACAAATACTAGCGTAACGAAGAGTTTTGAAAAGTCGATGGATCAAATTTTGCCACAGACAATGAACAACCTCAGTTCGGCTGTCAGCGTTTTGACAAATGTGGTCGTAATCTTGATGACTGCGCCATTCATCCTATTTTTTATGTTGAAAGATGATAAGAAATTTAAAGAATCTGTCATTAAATTTATCCCTGATCGTGTCAAGGGTTCAGTTGGCGATATGCTTTCAGAAATTTCACAATCATTGAGTTCTTATATTACCGGACAGTTGACCGTAGCGTTCTGGGTTGCCGTGATGTTCTTCGTCGGTTATCTCATCATTGGTCAGCGTTATGCCTTGATTCTTGGTATCGTTGCCGGAGTATTGAACCTGATTCCATACATCGGTTCAACGTTGGCGTTAGTGCCATCACTAGTAATTGCAGCTTTTATTGCGCCATCAATGGTTTTGAAAGTTATCATTGTCTTCGCAGTCGAGCAGACCGTTGAAACACGTGTTATTTCACCAATCATCGTTGGTAACAAGATGCAGATGCACCCAGTGACAACTATCTTAGTATTGCTAGTTTCAGCCGGAATGTACGGATTAATTGGTATGATTGCCGGTATTCCAATCTTCGCTATTTTGAAGATTATCTTTATCAGAATTTTCAATTGGTTCAAGCGTAATTCCACCTGGTACAGTGAGGAAGAATTGTTAGAAACAAAGGAAAATAATGGTTCCGAGGACACGAAAACTTCTGAGAAACTTCATAAATAATTCAAAATTTCATTGTATAGACCGACTATATCGTATATACTAGCTAGTGAGTTTTGTGTGTTATTTGTTTTTCTCAGAAGCGATTTTGACAAAAGCAAGTAAACAAGAGGCTAAACTAGCGCATGTCCTTGCTGTGGTTGTCACCGAGGGTATGCGCTTTTTTGTTTGCTTAATGTTCCTTGCCGTCTCCGGTAGCCAGTGAAGTGCTTGAGCCTGCTGTGCGACCGGTGCGAGCCAAGGTCTCGCGCCTCGATTTTGAGCTTCGCATGGACCGCGAATCTCAAAATACGTCGGTGGGGTAAGGGTGCTACGCCCCCTAACGCCACCTGCACTGCTGGATCAAGCTCTTCACTGGCTACCTCCGACTGGTTTTATTAATAAACTCAGAGCGTTCCCTGTGGACAATCACAGTAAGGACTGCTTTCGTGGGACAAATGGGATTTATTGCGTAATTTTGTTAAGAACCAGAAGAATCAATTATATTAAGTTAATTAATCTTGTTCTAAAAAGAACAAACTAATAAAAAAAGAATTAGCCGTAGGTGGGTAGAGAATTCAACTGTAGTGAAGGTGGCGTTACGGCTTTAGCCGTTACACCACGGACGACTTTTGAGACGTGGTTTTCGGCTCAAAAGCGAGGTTCGAGACCGTATTTTGGCTCGGACCGGTCCTCACAGCAGGTGAGATTCTCTATCCACCTACGGCGGCAGGAGAAAGAGAAAAATGACTAATCATATTGCATTGTATGAACCTTTGATGCCAGCTAATACTGGTAATATTGCTAGAACTTGTGCAGGTACTAATACTAAATTGCACTTGATCCGTCCACTTGGCTTTAATACAGATGATGCCCACATGAAACGTGCTGGACTTGATTATTGGGATAAGGTTGACATTACGTATCACGACAATTTGGACGATTTCTTGAAGTCTGTTCCTGATGATAAGTATCTTTATTTGATCACTAAGTTTTCTGACAAGGTTTACAGTGACCAAGATTTAAGCGATACTTCTGTTGATCACTATTTCTTATTCGGTAAGGAAACAACTGGTTTGCCGGAAGATTTCATGCGTCGTAATCCGGAAAAATGTTTGCGAATTCCAATGAGTGATAATATCCGTGCTTTGAATCTATCTAACAGTGCAGCTTTAGTTATTTATGAAGCTGTTCGTCAACAACATTTTGCTGGACTAGAATTAAGTCATCATTATGAACACGATAAATTAGACTAGGGGTAGAATAAAATGAAAATTACTAAAGGTGCAGTTAGCGTTCAATCATTCCATTATGACGTCGAGGCTCCCACAGCTGATGCCAAAACTGATTTAAATATCAATATCGAACATCCTGAACTAAAGGATGAAAATGGCGAACCATTGAATGAAGACGAAGGAAAGATTCTTCAAGTAGTAGTTCCTTTTGAAATTCATATGGAAGATGCACCATTCAAAGTTTCTGGATTAATCGGACAAGTAGTTCAACCAATCGGTTTCCATGGCGAAATTCAAGATTTAGATGGCAAACAAGTTCAACAATTGTCACGTTCAGTCGTTGAGTATATCGAAACACTAACATATCAAGTAACCAGCGTTACATTGAATCACGGTGTGTCATTGAACTTTACAAACAATGCTGAAATCAAACCAAATGGTGCGATTGAAGAATTAAGAGAAAAAGAAAACGAAGATAAAAAAGAAGATAAGTAATTTCTAGATTTTTGGGCCTTAGGGTTTTGTGTTTAAGGTTATTGAAGGAATATTATATTCGGCAATAAATATGCATTAAAAGGCCCAATACTAAAGTATTACGAATACACTAGCCGGAGGTTGTCAGAGATTTCACCAGCAGTGGAAGTAGCGTTATGGCGATAGCCATGACACTACAGGACGACTTTTTGAATTCGCGGTCCTTGCGAAGTTCAAAAGCGAGGTTCGAGACCGCACTTCGGCTCGGACCGGTCCTCACAGCAGGCGAAAATCTCTGACAACCGGAGGCGGCATCCTTAAACAACTAATAAACAGTCCAGTAGGGCTGTTTTTTTTAAGGCTCAAAAAAGGTATAATTTTAGATGATTACTTTTTAAATTCATGTGAGGTACTTATGGTTAGAAAAAAGGCAAGTGCAACGCCTAGAAAGAAGAAAAAAACAGTCAATAATTCACGGCTAATTCGTTCTTTAGTCAGTTTGTTGTGGATTATTCTGTCGATTTTAGGATTATTTAAATTCGGCATTGTGGGTAAAACGTTCGATAATCTGTATCGAATTTTTGTCGGTGACAGTTATCCAGTTCTGTTGATTGTCAGCATCTTTGTGGGTGCCGTTATAATCGCTACGGGACGAATACCCGTTATGACGCCGAAGAGAAATTTTGGCCTGCTGTTCATATATCTAGGCTCATTAATTATTTTACACGGCATCTTTTTCTCGAATATGTCGTTATATCACAACTATAATCTTGTCACATGGAACACGTTAGCGGCTGATATGACTCAAGTTTCAGTCGATGGTTCAGTCGGTGGGGGAATGATTGGCTCGTATCTTTACAGCTTTTTCATGCCGATGTTTTCGAGTGTGGGAACATATTTTGTCACGGCGTTATTGATTTTTATCGGTATCCTGATGATGTTTAACGTTACGATGAAACAAGTTTCAATTGCTACAACGGACGTTTTGGTTAAATGTAAACATTTAGCTATTAAGATTAAAGATGTACTTTCCGGTCACTATAACAACTATGTTGATCAACGTAAGTCAGCTAAAATAAAGCCCAAGAATGTTGTTCCTAAGCCTGCTTATGAGGAGCAAGAACCTGAGGTTACCCGTGATGGCGATAAGATTGCAGATGGCTTGAGTAGTTTTAAGAGTCACGCTGTGAATCACGATGAAGATTTCAAAATTGAAGGTGTTCCAACTCCAAGTGAGCCTGTAATGCCTGATTCCGATGAGGCCAAAACTGCTGAAGTAATGTCGAAACCTTATGGAATTGACGGGGCTAAAGATAAAGATTTACCTGATCCTGTCAGCACTAAACATACTGAAACAGCAACGAATGACGATGATTACAAATTGCCAACGACTGATTTATTGAAGCAAGTTCCACAAGTTGATCAGACGTCTGAAGTTCATTTGATTGAAGATAACAAGGACACATTGCGTCAGACTTTCAAGAGTTTTGGGGTTGACGTTGAAGTTAAGAAAGCCAGTTTGGGACCAACAATTACTAAGTATGAAGTTCAACCAGCTGTCGGGGTTAAGGTAAGTAAAATCGTTAACTTGGCAGATGACTTGGCTTTAGCTTTGGCAGCAAAAGATATTCGTATTGAGGCGCCAATTCCTGGTAAGCCTTTCGTTGGTATTGAAGTGCCTAATAAGACCGTCTCAACTGTTTCCTTTAGAGAAATTACTGAGAAACAAAAAGATAAGACTCATCCGTTGATTGTGCCGTTGGGTAAGGATGTTTCTGGTAACATTATTGAAGCAGATATAACGAAGATGCCCCATTTACTTATCGCTGGTTCAACTGGTAGTGGTAAATCTGTTGCTATCAATACCATCATTACTGGGATCTTGATGAAAGCTAAACCAAATCAAGTTAAACTGATTTTGATCGATCCGAAGATGGTTGAATTGAATGTTTATAACGGTATTCCACAACTATTGATTCCGGTTGTTACAGATGCCAGAAGAGCTGCCGGGGCTTTGCAAAAAGCTGTTAAGGAAATGGAACGGCGTTATAAACTGTTTGCTGAAACGAGTCACCGTAACATTGGTGAGTACAACGATGATGTTGATAAATTTAATGAAACCGCGGCAGACGAGGATAAAATGGAACGTTTGCCATATATCGTCGTTATAGTCGATGAGTTATCTGACTTGATGATGGTAGCGGGACATGAAGTTGAAGCGGCCATCGTTCGTTTGGCTCAAATGGCTCGTGCTGCTGGTTTGCATATCATTATTGCAACGCAACGTCCTTCTGTTGATGTTATTACTGGTTTGATCAAAGCCAATATTCCATCACGTATTGCGTTTGCGGTTTCCAGTGGGGTTGATTCACGAACAATTTTGGATTCCGTCGGAGCTGAAAAATTGCTGGGACGTGGTGATATGTTGTTCCAACCGATTGGTAAGAGTAAGCCAGTTCGACTTCAGGGTGCTTATATTTCTGAATCAGAAGTTGAGAATGTCGTTAAATTTGTCAGTGAGCAACAAACTGCTGAATACGACGAAGATATGATTCCAACCGATGTTGATGAAGGTGGATCAGATGGCGATAAGCCTGATGATGAATATTGGGAAGATGCAGTGGATTTGATTGTTAAACAGCAGTCAGCCAGTGTTTCCATGCTCCAAAGACGATTTGCTATCGGGTATAACCGTGCTGCACGTATGGTTGACGAGATGGAAAATCGGGGTATCGTAGGACCTTCAGAGGGTAGTAAACCAAGAAAAGTATTGATTACACCCGAACAACTTGAAGCAATTAGAAAAAATCAGGTGAAAAATTGAGAAAAACACTAGCAAAGAATATTTTCTTAAATATCAATCCAATTAAGAAGTTTCGGACAATTAAGATTCAAATCGACTTTCTACGTCCATTAAAAAAAGAAGAGACAACCGCTCGCCGTTTGTTGGCTAACGTTATGTCTAACTCAACGAAAGATTATCCCAGTTTTCGGTCGATAAATGACCGTGAAATGGAACTCTATGGTTCAGAGATTAACGTTTATACGCGCAATCTATTGAACTTTAATGATTTGGCTTTCAGTGTTGAGTTCGCTGACCCTAATTTCTTGATTGATGGTAAAACACAGCTCAAAGATAATTTGGATTTATTAGGTGAAATCATCTTTAAACCAAATTTGAACGGTGATAAGTTTGATGAGACAGCTTTTGAAACTGAGAAGCGTAATCTATTATCAAACTTGATGTCGATTGAAGATAACCAAGATTTGGTCAGTTCATTGGGAATTGCTAAGTTGATTTATCGTGACAACCCTGACCGCCAAGTGCCAATTTTTGGTACCATTGACGAATTAAAGGAACTCACTAATCAAGAGTTATTGAAGACATATCAAGATGTTATTAAAAACGATGCTGTAGTGATCAATGTTGTTGGAAATGTTGATGAAGAAGAGTTCTTGGCTGAATTGAATGACAGTATTTTTGAAAGTAAGCTCCAAAATGACCGTAACGACTTAACAGTTAAGTTTGATAGATTTAATGATTTGATTGCTAAACCTGCAAGTCAAATTGACCACAAGCATCTTAATCAGAGTCGAATTGCTTTAGCTTATGCTACTGAAGGTGTTTCAAAAGACTTTAATCGTATGGCACCCCAGATTATGAATTTAATTCTTGGTGGCGACGACCAATCACAATTGTTCTTGCAAGTTCGTGAGAAGAATAGTTTGGCATATTCTGTTTCCAGTGTTTACCAACCACTCAGCCATTTAGTCATGATTCAAGCTGGACTTGATGCTGATTCAGTTGATAAAGCTTTGGACTTGATTAACCAACAAATTAACTTTATCAAACAAGGTAAATTCACCGATGCACAAGTTGAACATGCGCAAAAGGTTATGTTGACGCAACGTAAGATTTCTAGCGATACGATTCAGCACTACATCATGCACAGTATTTGGGAGACTGTCTATCCTAAGACTTTATTGACCGATGCCCAGTTCCAAGCAGAATTGGATAATTTGGACAAAAAACACATAGCAAGTGTGGCAGATCATATGCACGCAATTGCTCAGTATCAATTGATTGGAGATTAGGATGACAGAGAAATTAGAGAAACAAACAAAAAAATTAACTAATGGTTTGCAGATCAGCGTGGTTCCTTTGGCCGGATTCAGTCAAGTTTACGGATTAGCCATGGCAAACTTTGGTTCCGTTGATACTAAAGCGGGCGACAAGACATTGCCATCCGGAATTGCCCATTTTATTGAGCATAAGTTATTCGCTAAACCTGACTATGATATTTCGGAAAAGTTTGCCAAATATGGTGCTAATTCCAATGCCTATACGAGTTATACGAAGACTGGCTATTTGTTCCAAACATTGGAAAATCCGTATGAAAACTTAAAAGTATTGTTGGACTTGATTCAACATCCATATTTCACTGAGAAAAATGTTGCGTCGGAACGTGGCATTATTGACCAAGAAATTCAGATGTATTTGGATATGCCAGAGTGGGTTTTGGAACAAAGAATCCTCGGACAACTTTATCCCAACGATCCAATTGCTGAAGATATTGCTGGTTCAAGTGCTTCTTTGCAACAGATCAATCACAAGAATTTGTTAGAAACTTACCGTCAAAATTATCGTCCTGACAACATGGACATCGTTTTAGTTGGTGACGTTGAGTTTGAAAAAGTTGAAAATATTGTTGAGAATTCTGATTTTCACACGATTGAGCAACCATATTCAAAAACTTTTAATCAATTTGAAAAAATTGGTGCTGGTGGTCAAGAAAGTATGGACATCACTCAAGCCCGTTCAGCCTACGGAATTCGGATAGATACTGAAATGACTGGCTATGAATTGGTCAAGAAACAGTTTGAGTTGAACATGATCATGGAAACTCTAATTGGCGAATCGTCAAAGAATTATCAAGAAATGAGTCGTTTGAACCTAATTGATGACAGTTTTTCTTATAATGTTGTTGCAGAAAATAACTATTGTTTTATCATAATTAGTGGGTCTACTAATAATCCTGAAAAATTTCAAGAATATTTACGCAAAAATCTTTCTTATGAAACGCTCAAGGATGTTTTGACAGATGCTAAATTCGAACGCATCAAACGTGATGCCATCGGATCTTACTTGTTTGCTCAAAACTCACCTGAGGCGATTGCCAACCAAATGGCTGAGTTGTATTTCTATGATGTTGATTATTTACAATTGATTCATATGATTGACTCGATCGAAAAAGATGATGTGCTGGAAATTTCTGAAAAATTCTTACAAGATGATAATTGTACCTACTACAATCTTTTGCCGAATAGGAAGTAAAAAATGTATGCATTAGTTATGGGCAGTTCTGGCGATATTGGAACTAGTACTGCTAAGAATCTAGCCGCAAAGGGCTGGTCGCTGTATCTGCATTACAATCGCAACTATGAACGAATCGACAAGTTGCGCACGGAATTGGTGGAAAAGTATCCCAAACAAGATTTCATTCCGATTAAGTTCGATATGGAACATGACAAAGTTGACGATTTGACCAAACAAATCTTTGGTTTAGATGCCGTTGTCTTTGCGCAAGGGAATACTTACTACAAGTTGTTAGTTGATATTTCAGAAGAGGAGATTGATTCGCTGTGGAACATTCACGTGAAGCTGCCAATTCTGATTTTGAAGCAGTTACAAGACAAACTTGCTAAGACTCATCATGGTCGCGTAGTCTTCATCGGTTCAATCTATGGCAAAGTCGGCTCAGCAATGGAAGTTGTTTATAGTACTGTTAAAGGTGCGATGTCGTCATTTGCGGATGCCTATGCTAAAGAAGTTGCGTCGCTCGGATTATCCGTCAATGTCGTAGCTCCTGGGGCTGTAAATACCAAGATGAACACCCAAGAGTTCTCCAGTGAGGATCTTGAAAGTGTCAAAGATGAGATACCAGCTGATAGGTTGGCAAATCCTGATGAAATAGCTGATTTAGTCAGTTATTTAGTCAATATAAAATCAAATTATCTGACAGGACAAACGATTTATTTTGCTGGCGGTTGGTTGCTATAGGCTCGCTAGTAGTTGGATAATAATATATGTTATACTTAGAAAAATTAGTTAATCGGTGGTAAATAATGGACGAAATTGGCCAAAAGTTAAGAAACGCTCGTATCAAAAAGGGCTACACAATTGATGATTTACAACAAATCACCAAAATTCAAAAGAGATATTTAATCGCTATCGAAGAGGGTCAATTTGATCATCTTCCTGGTGATTTCTATGTTCGTGCTTTTATCAAGCAATACTCTGATGCTGTTGGTATCTCAAGTGACGACTTGTTAGAAGAGTACAAAGCAGATATCCCTAATTCACAACCAACTCAAGAATCAGCTCCAGAAGAAACAAAGACTCGTACTATTAAAGAAGAGTCAAATTCATTCTTCTCAAGCTTGGGTAACTACATTCCTCAAATTGTAGTTGGTATCGTTGTGATTGTTATTATCGGCGTAATTGCCTTTGGAATGGTGCACCGTAACCAAAATGCGTCAAATGTAACAATTCCTAAGGACAATACGACACAGACAACCAAGAAGAGCACTAAGAAGACTACAACAAAGAAAGCTCCAGCTAAAAAGGCTGCAGCCAAAACTAAAGAATTAACGGTTAAGGAATCTTCAACAGAAGGTACTTATACTATTACTAATGCTCCAACAGACGGTGTCAAAGTCGATGTTGAAGGTAGCGGTGGTCAAGCTTGGATTCAATTCAAAGAAGGCTCAAACACAACTTGGCAACAAGCTTTGAGCTCTGGTGAAAAGAAATCAACCACAGTACCAAGCGATACAACAACATTCACAGTTCAAACTGGTAATGTTACAAATACTAAAGTGACAATCGATGGCAAGGCTGTTGATTTGTCAAAATCACAAAGTGGAAGCACTATCGTTAAAACTTTGACATTTAATATTGAAAAATAAAATAATGGTGTCTAATCTTTTGGGGTAGACACCATTATTTTGTTGGTTGGGGTTTTTAGGGATGCCGCCACAGGTTTCGAGGGAGTTGAGTCTGCTGTGAGGACCGGCTCGAGCCAGAGAGCGGTCTCGACCCTCGGTTTTGAGCCGAAGTTCGCGTCTCAAAATCGCCCTAGTGGTGTAAGAACAGGAAAACCGCCTGTCCTAACACCACTCTCACTGCTGACTCACTCCATCGAAACCTGTGGCTAGTTGGTTGATTAATCTGATATTTTGTCTTTAGAGATGTGGATAATTGAATGATTTTAAAATGGATTCATTTGATTATATTTATTTTGTATTAGATTAATCTTGAAAAACAGCTAGTAAATAACGTAATTTAATAATTGTATTGATAGTTACACTTGAATAATTAATGATTCATTATATTAACAAGAAACACTAGTCTCCGGCTGTCAGCAATATAGTCAGCAGTGAAAGTGGCGTTATGGCTTTAGCCATTACACCACAGGACGACTTTTGAGACTTTCCGGTTTATGGAAAGGCTCAAAAGCGAAGTTCGAGACCGCACTTTGGCTCGAGCCGGTCCTCACAGCGACTATATTGCTGACAGCCGGAGACGGCATATATATATTTAACAGTATGGAGGATATTTTAAATGGTTTGGAATGTACCAAATAAATTGACAATGCTACGAATTATTTTAATTCCAGTATTCATTATCTTATTAGCTTTTAATTGGACTGGTTTAGGAGACATCTATGTTGCTAATGATTTGATTCCAATCAATCATGTCTTAGCTACAGTTGTGTTCGTGGTAGCATCATTGACTGATCTACTTGATGGTAAGATTGCTCGTAAATATAATTTAGTTTCTAATTTCGGTAAGTTTGCCGATACTTTGGCTGATAAAATGCTTGTTATGACGGCTTTTATCTTCCTTGTAAGTTTCAAAATGGCTCCAGCTTGGGTAGTAGCAATTATTGTTTGTCGTGAGTTAGCTGTTACAGGTTTGAGAACGATTGTTTTGGAAGTCGGTGGCAAAGTTATGGCCGCTCAAATGCCTGGTAAGATTAAGACTACAACGCAAATGCTTGCTATTATTTTCCTATTGATGCACAATATTTTTTTCTCTGCCATCAATATTCCCATCGGTGAGATCTTCTTATACATCTGTTTGATCTTTACAATTTATTCTGGTGCTGATTATTTCTGGCAAAGTCGTGAAATTTTTAAATCATAATACGTAATTTGAAAGAGAGAGCAATGAAAGATAAAGTAGCTGAAATTTTAAAAACTGTTGAAGTGGCTGATTTTGAAAATGGCGTGCCCAATGAATTTAATGATTTAGCTAAGCAAACGGTCGATTTGTTAAAAAAAGACCAGTTGAAGATTACTGCAGCTGAAAGTTTGACTGCGGGAATGTTTCAAGCGGCTGTAGCATCGATTCCGGGAGCTTCTAACGTCTTTGATGGTGGTTTCGTTACGTATGCCGATGAGGTTAAAATTGGACTCTTAGGCATGGACCCACAGCTGATTGAGCAATACACAGTTGTCAGTTCACCCGTTGCGAGTGCGATGGCCAAATTGTCTGCTGGGAAATTATCTGCAGATATTGGTGTTGGTTTTACGGGCGTGGCTGGTCCTGATCCACTTGAAGGAAACCCTGTGGGGACGGTATTCATCGGCGCTTATAACGGTAAAAATAACGAAGAAGTAGTCAAGGAATTTCATTTTACAGGCTCTAGACAAGCGATTCGTGAGAAGTCAGTTCTTTGCGGATTTGCTCTCGTTCAAGAAATAATATAACGAACAAACATTTGTTCGCTTTTTTCTTGCTTTTTTGATGAATTACTAATAATATATCTAGTGATGAATGCATTAGGAGGAAAGCAATTTGGCTAAAGATGAACGACAAAAGGCTTTAGATGTAGCCTTAAAAAAGATTGAAAAAGATTTTGGTAAAGGGGCCATTATGAGAATGGGTGATGATCTCAATACTCAAATCTCAACTGTTTCTACTGGTTCACTAGCCCTTGATAACGCGCTTGGTGTCGGTGGATTTCCACGAGGAAGAATCGTTGAAATCTATGGACCTGAAAGTTCTGGTAAAACAACTGTAGCTCTACATGCCGTTGCTGAAGTACAAAAACAAGGCGGTACTGCTGCTTATATTGATGCTGAAAATGCGATGGATCCTGCATATGCTACCGCTTTGGGTGTTAATATTGATGACTTATTGCTATCACAACCTGATACTGGTGAACAAGGACTCGAAATTGCCGATGCCTTGGTTTCCAGTGGTGCCGTTGATATCGTCGTTGTCGATTCCGTTGCTGCCTTGGTTCCACGTGCTGAAATTGAAGGGGACATGGGTGATGCCCACGTTGGTCTACAAGCTAGATTGATGTCACAAGCTTTGCGTAAGCTTTCTGGTTCAATCAATAAGACTAAGACTATTGCTCTTTTCATTAATCAAATTCGTGAAAAAGTTGGTATCATGTTTGGTAACCCTGAAACTACACCTGGTGGCCGTGCTTTGAAGTTCTACTCAACAATTAGACTTGAAGTACGTCGTGCTGAACAAATTAAAGACGGTACTGATGTTATTGGTAACCGTACTAAGATCAAAGTTGTAAAGAACAAGGTTGCGCCACCATTTAAGGTTGCACTTGTTGATATTATGTATGGTCATGGTATTTCTCAAACTGGTGAGTTAGTTGATATGGCTGTTGATAAGGATATTATCGATAAGTCTGGTTCATGGTACTCATACGGTGACGAGCGTATTGGTCAAGGCCGTGAGAATGCTAAGACTTACTTGGCAGAGAACACTGACAAGATGGAAGAAATTAAGCAAAAGGTTCGTGCTGCCTATAATATGGACGGTACACCTGATGAAGAAGTCGCTGAAAATGATGATGAAGCTAACAAGTCAAACGATAAGTCGACTGATAAAGCAGATTCTAAAGCAAAAAAAGACGATGACAACATCGATTTAAAGCTTGATTCTGATGAAAAAGATAGCGAATAATAAAAAAAGAGGCTGATTAAGTCTCTTTTTTTCGTTTTATTTGGTTGACAGGTCATATTTATTCTATAATATTAAGTTGTATGTAAATATTCTGTAACATATATGTTTTACAAACAAACTTTCTTAAAGCAAACATGGAGGTGATGGCATGTATCCTGCTATCATAACCTTCTCTTTCGCTATAGTAACATTAATCGTAGGGGTCCTTTTCGGATATGCTCTCTGTAAAGACGCTTACGAGAAAAAACTTTCACAAGCAAAACAAACTGCTGGGGATATCGTATCAGACGCAAAAAAGGCTGCAAAGTCTCTTAAAAAAGAAACTTTGCTGGAAGCCAAAGATGAGATTCATCAATATCGTGAAAAACAAGAAGATGAGTTGAAAGAACGCCGCCGCGATGTTCAAAAACAAGAGAATAGAGTTCTTGAACGACAAGACATTTTGGATAAAAAAGACCAATCGCTTGAAAAGCGTGAGGAAAATATCGAAAATAACGAGAACAATATTTCAGCACGACAACATAAACTTGATGAAAAAGCTAAACAATTGACTGATACTCTTAATGAACAGCAAGCGGAGCTGACAAGAGTAAGTAACTTAACTCGTGAACAAGCAAGAAAGATTATTCTTGATAAGTTGAACAAAGAATTAGTCCATGAACGTGCCAAGATGATCCAAGAAAGCGACGAACAAGCTAAACAACGTGCTGAAAAAGACGCTAAAGCCTTAATTGTTGCCGCTATTCAAAGAAGTGCAGCTGATACAGTTTCTGAATCAACTGTAACGACCGTTACATTGCCTAATGAAGACATGAAAGGTAGAATCATTGGCCGTGAGGGTAGAAATATCCGCACGATTGAAGCGCTTACAGGTGTTGATTTGATTATTGATGATACTCCTGAAGCAGTTGCTTTGAGTGCCTATGATCCTGTCAGACGAGAAATCGCCAGAATGGCTTTGGAGAAATTGATTGAAGATGGTCGGATCCATCCTGCACGCATTGAGGAAATGGTCGACAAGTCTAGAAAAGAAATGGACGATCATATTCGTGAGGTTGGTGAACAAACCGTTTATAGTTTGGGAATCAGCTCAATGAATCCAGATTTAATCAAGATTATCGGACGAATGGAATATCGTACGAGTTACGGTCAAAATGTTTTGAATCACTCTATTGAAGTAGCTAAATTATCCGCTGTAATGGCTGCCGAAATGGGTGAAGATGTTATGTTAGCAAAACGAGCAGGTTTATTGCACGATATCGGTAAAGCTATCGATCGTGAAGTTGACGGTTCCCACGTTGAAATTGGCGTGGATATCGCAACCAAGTATAAAGAACCAGAAGTAGTCGTTAATACGATTGCTTCACATCATGGGGATGTGGAACCAACATCATTAATTGCAACAATCGTTGCTGCGGCTGATGCTATTTCGGCATCACGTCCCGGCGCTAGATCAGAGTCGATGGAGAACTATATCCACCGTCTTGAAAAACTAGAAGAGATTGCCAACAAGCACGAGGGTGTTGATCATAGTTATGCTATTCAAGCTGGTCATGAGATTCGTGTCATGGTTAAGCCAGAAGAAATTTCCGATGATCAAGCTGCAATTTTAGCTCGTGATATGAAGGGTGAAATTGAAGATAACCTTGAGTATCCAGGTCATATTAAAGTTACAGTTGTTCGTGAAATCAGAAAAGTTGAATTAGCGAAATAATTTTTAATGGGGTGTATCGAAATGGTACGCTCTTTTTTAATTTCTTTTTGGAATAAGCCTAGGGTATTGTATAATTGTTTTATTAATGGAAAGTGAGTTTTTCTAAAAATGTCGGGTATGTTTAGTGTAATAGTAAAATTATTTTTAACGATGATTCTATCGGCTGCGATAACTCCTTTCGTAGTGAAATTAGCTTATATTTTGGGAGCTGTGGATAAACCCAACGCTCGGCGTGTAAATATCAAGCCAATGCCTACAATGGGTGGTCTGGCTATTTTTATTGCGTTTAACTTCTCAACGTTTGTGTTATTGCGAGAACAGTTTCCAACGCATGAGTTGTTCAGTGTTTTCTTAGCTGAATGTATCATCATTTTGACTGGTATCATTGATGATATTCGCGAATTATCGCCCAAAGCCAAGTTAGCTGGTATTTTAGCAGCAGCTTTAGTTATCTATTTCTTGGCCGGAATCAGAATGAATGAAGTAACATTGCCACTAATTGGTTCGTTTGAATTAGGTTGGTGGAGTTTACCAATCACTATCATTTGGATTATCGCCATTACTAATGCGGTCAATTTGATTGATGGACTGGATGGGCTAGCTACGGGAGTTTCAATCATTGCCTTATTTACCATGGGGGTCATGGCTTACTTCTTCTTGAATATGACAAATGTCTATGTAGCGATTTGGATTTTTGCCATGGTAGCGGCTCTAGTTGGCTTTCTACCGCATAATTTCCACCCAGCCAGTATCTTCTTAGGGGATACCGGTTCGTTGTTCATAGGCTTCATGATGGCCGTCTTCTCACTGAAAGGTTTGAAGAACGTAACGTTCATCACATTGTTGATGCCAGTTGTGATTATGGGTGTGCCAATTACCGATACTGTCTATGCAATTTTGAGACGATTGTTGAACAAGAAGCCAATCATGCAAGCTGATAAACATCATTTGCACCACAGATTGATGCAATTAGGTTTGTCACACAGACAAACAGTTTTAGTTATCTATGGTTTGTCATTGGTTTTCGCCTTCATCTCAATGCTTTACCCACTATCAACATTGTGGGGTAGCGTGTTATTGACAGTCGGTGTCTTGTTCGGTTTGGAACTCTTCATCGAATCGATCGGGCTGTTAGGTGATAATCGACAACCTTTACTAAAGGCAATTCAAAGATTTGTGAAACGATTAGAAAAGAAAGATTAGCAAGCGCCGTTATAGCGCCTGCTTTTTTTGTCCCTAGAGTTAATTCCACAAGCAATAGACAAGAAATCTATTGAGTTCCACGTTCGCGGGATGGTATATATAGAACAACACCTTTTAAATGGGTTTTGAGGAGAAAAAAAGATGGAATTAAGCGAGCAACTAAAGAAGTATCGTAAGCAAGAAAATTTAACTCAGAAACAATTGGCATTAAAATTGAATGTTTCTGATAAGACGATTTCCAGTTGGGAGACCGGTCGAACTTATCCTGATATTTCGTTGTTGATTAATCTTAGTTCCGTTTTGAATGTTTCCTTAGATGACTTTTTAAAGGGAGATACCGAAACAGTGGAAAAAATCGATAAGGATTTGAAATTAAAACGAGTTTATAAATGGACATTGGTGGCCGTGGCAGTTTGTATTGCCATATTTGCGGGCGGTTATGGATTCTTGTCCACATACCAATATCAAAATGAGATGGTTGACCGTTTTAATCCGTTGATCAAAACAAAAGTGGGTTATGCGGCTTTACCAACAGAAAAGAATGCTATCGACTCGGATTTTGCCCGGATGAAAGATGAACACGGTAAGACTAAGAAAGTTCTAGGGGCTCCCTTTAAACATATGGTTGTAACAGATGATGCGTGGGGTAACTCTTCATTTCTGACTTTTTACGGAGGCTTGCCACCAGTTGATAAGCCATATGCAATGGTTGAACATCGAGGGATGTACGTTTCTCGGATGAATTTTGTTGATTGGGATTCGATTCCGAAGACAATTCGCAACAATATGTTTAAAGATTATTCTGAATATCGTGGAATGTATGATACTTGGAAGAGTAGTGGAGAAAAAAATCATGGTCCTGAGAAGGTCTTCTCTATGAGAACCGGCAAGTATTAGGTGGGTTTTTGGTTTGCCGCCGGAGGTGACGAGGGATGGATGGAGTTTGCTGTGGACCGGTGCAAGCCTTGTGTCTCTCGCCTCGATTTTGAGTTTTGCAAGGTTCGCAAATCTCAAAATTCGTAGTGGAGTAAGGACTAAAGTCCTAACGCCACTCCCACTGCTGAACTCCATCCCTCGTCACCTCCGGCCATGTTATCTTTTTTATGCAGCGTTATTTAAAATTTCAATTACTTTTTCAAAATAAAAAACGTCAGATATTCCGATATGGAATTGTCTGGCGTTTTTGTGTTAGTAATTAAATTTGATATTTTAGTTAGCCTCAACAGGTACTCGTTTATAGGTTTTATCAGTTTCTTTGATGATAATTTGGTTTTGAAAAAGATCTTTAATATTTTGAACTGATTCTTCAGCATTCGTAACATCTAAATAAATCTCGCACTGAACGTCTGAAGTGAACTGTTTATTCTCCAAATTAATCTTTTCTTTACGAGCATAGTTATCGAATTTATCAAACATATGATATGGAATTGTTAATTCATATCCTTGCTGGATACGATTTTCAACTAAACCAATTTCTTTGACTGCTTCGGCTGTAGTTGATGAATAAGCTCTAATCAATCCACCGGCACCAAGTTTGATGCCACCGAAGTATCGTGTAACGACGACTGTAACGTTTTGCAAGTCTTGTTGTTGCAACACATTCAAAATAGGGGACCCAGCAGTTCCACTTGGTTCGCCATCGTCTGACATCCGTTCTATTTTGACGTTCTCTAACACGATAAAAGCTGTACAGTTGTGGGTTGCACCGGATTCTTGTTCACGAATCTTTTTGATAAATTCATTAGCTTCGGCTTCAGAAAAAGTTTGGGCAATGTGAGCGATGAAACGTGATTTCTTGATGTCTTTTTCGTGACTACCAGTTTTAGCGATTGTTTTATAATTTTGCAAAAAATATGTCTCCTTTACGTAGTTTTGATTATGGACAATTTAAATGAGTATTTAGGCGGTCGAATTATTCAGACTACCGACTTAAAACCTGAAGTTTTACAATATCTGCAAAGTTGTGGTGGAAAAATTGTTCCAACCACGTTTAAGAAAAATGATAAACTATTTTGCCGTCGTTGCCTAATGAAACTCGACCGTTTGCCGATTAAATTGCAATATTGTCGAAGCTGTATTAATTTGGGCAAGTTACAAATAGACGGGCAGTTGCTCATAACGCCGACAGCAATTAATTATCCCCAGCAGAGCGATTATTTAGTGTGGGATGGTAGATTGACAGCTAATCAGGAGAAAGGTGTTAGGGAGCTGTTAAGGGCGCTTGAGAATCATCGGAGTCATTTGGTCTGGGCCGTGACTGGTGCAGGTAAGACGGAAATGATTTTCCCCTTGATTGAGCAAGTTTTAAAACAAGGGCAGCGGATTGCTATTTGTTCGCCACGAGTGGATGTCTGTATCGAATTATTTCCCAGAATTCAAAAGGTTTTCCCAAATACGACTGTGGGTTTATTTCACGGTAAAAGTGAGGAACCATATCAATTAACGCAAATCATGTTGGCAACTGTTCATCAATTGATCCGTTTTGAAGAAGCGTTCGATGTGTTGGTAGTTGATGAAGTCGATTCCTACCCATTGGCAGGAAATATGATGTTGCATCGAGCAATCAAAAAGGCCAAGAAACCAACAGGGATGATTGTTTATTTGTCAGCCACACCACCGAAAGAATTATTATCGCAAGTTAAGCAACAAAAAATCTCAATAACTAAATTATATCAAAGGTTTCACGGTCATCCATTGCCAGAGCCTCACTGCCATTTATTGCTAAAGCCAATTACTTTTGGCAAGATTAATCCACGCCTAAGACTAAAACTCCAACGATTAATCAAAAACAAAGAACGATTCATGTTATTTTTCCCACAGATTCCGACGATGAAAAATTTTGCCAAACAATTAACAAAGTTATATCCGTTATTAACATTTGTTGATGTCAGTTCTAAAGACGAGCAACGTTTAGAGAAAGTTCAACAATTCCGTGATCAACGTGTTCAAGCTATTTTAACAACGACAATTTTAGAACGAGGCGTAACCTTCAAGAAAATCACTGTCATAGTTTTGGATGCCCAAGCTAAAGAGTTCTCGAAGACTGCATTGATTCAAATAGCCGGTCGGGCTGGACGTGGGAGTGATTCATATGATGATGAAGTCCATTTCTACTATCAATATTATAATCAGCAAGTTCGCTTGGCCTGTTCTGAAATTGCCTATTTGAATCAGCAGGCCAAGAAATGAAATGTCTTAATTGTGGCAATTCAATAAATAATAATCTATCGATAAAAGAAATATTTTTATTTAAAGAAATAGTTCCAAATTATATCTGTAATTTATGTCGAAAGCAGTTAGCACCGTTGATAGGACGGAATAATTGTCCCCGTTGTTTGAAGCCAGATAGTGATGGCGTTTGCAGTGATTGCTATATGTGGGAGCAAAAATATGGCATTATCAATTGCCATCAGGCTTTGTTTGAGTATAATCAGTTCATACACAGCTACTTCAAGCTGTATAAGAGATATGGAGATGTCTTGTTAGCTCGATTATTTTTTCAGGACATAAAGAACTGGTCTTTACGGAATAACTTTGATGTAGTTACATATATTCCTGCTAGCAAAAGCCATCTTCAAGCACGCGGATTTGATCCGGTCTATGAATTGTATGCCGATATTTTTGATTTGAAGTCGCTTTTGGTTAAAGCCGACGCCGATAAACCACAAGCCCAGAAGAATCGAATTGAACGATTAAGCACGCCTCAGACGTTTTCGACGCTGCCAGCATTCGATCAGGTTCAAAAAAATCAAAGAATTTTGATATTAGACGACATCTATACAACCGGAAGGACTTTAATGCATGCTCATGATATATTTTTGAAGGCTGGATTTGAAAATATTTCCACATTTTCATTATCTAGGTAATGGAAACGTTGTCATATTGGCATAAAAATATTATAATTACTTTAAAGAGATGTAAGAACGCTCTTTAATTTCCTATCGTCGGAAGGAGAGATTATTATGTTAACTATTAATGTACGTGGTGAAAATATTGAAGTAACTTCATCAATTCGCGAATATGTCGAGAAGAGAATTTCCAAAATGGAAAAATACTTCAGCGATGAAAGTAATCCAATTGCTCATGTAAACTTGAAAACATACCCTTCAAAAGGTACAAAGGTTGAAGTAACAATTCCATTGCCATATATCACATTGAGGGCTGAAGAATTAAACGATGATTTATATGCAGGTATCGATCTCGTTGTTGACAAGCTTGAAAGACAAGTTAAGAAATTCAAGACACGTGTCAACCGTAAGAGCCGTGAGGGTGGAAGTCTAAAGGATATTCCTTTGGATGATGTCACACCTGATGACACAGATGAGGAAAAATCACAAATTGTTAGAACAAAGCGTCTATCATTGAAGCCAATGGATGCTGAAGAAGCTGTTCTACAAATGGAAATGCTTGGCCACGAATTCTTCATTTTTGAAGATTCAGAAACAAATGGAGCCAGCATCGTATACAAACGTAACGATGGCAAGTATGGTCTGATTGAAACAAACGAATAAAAAAATAAATTTTAAGCTGAGGCGTCCTTACTGTCTCGGCTTTTTTTGTACTCCGGAAGTGCGTTTGTAAAGCTTTCTTAACACAAATATTCTGGAAATGGTGTATCATTGTAATCCTGAAAAGTCTGTTTAATTTATATTAAGTTTAAAAGTCTAAAAAAAAATGCTACTATTAAGAGTATGTTTATAACACTTAGGAGAGATATATTAATATGGCAAATCCACTAAGAAGATGGGTCGAAAGCGATAAAAGAGAAGTTAAACGTATGGGCAAAATTGCCGATAAGATTGAAAGCTATGCTGATGCTTACAGCAAACTTTCTGACGAAGAACTTCAAGCTAAGACTCCAGAATTTAAAGAAAGACTAGCAAAGGGCGAAACTCTAGATGATATTTTGCCTGAAGCATTTGCTACAGCCCGTGAGGGCGCTAAAAGAGTCCTTGGATTGTACCCATTTAGAGTGCAATTGATTGGTGGTATTACTTTACACGAAGGTAATATTGCTGAAATGAAAACTGGTGAAGGTAAAACTTTGACAGCTACATTGCCTGTTTACTTAAATGCGCTTGATGGCAAGGGTGTTCACGTTGTTACAGTTAACGAATATCTATCTGGTCGTGATGCTAAACAAATGGGTGAACTATATAACTGGTTAGGTTTAACAGTTGGCTTGAACATTAATAGCATGGATTCAGAAGAAAAACGTGCTGCTTACAATTGTGACATCACTTATTCAACAAATAGTGAACTTGGATTTGATTACTTGCGTGACAACATGGTTGTTTACAAGGAACAAATGGTACAACGTCCATTACACTATGCCATTGTCGATGAAGTCGACTCAATTTTAATTGATGAAGCTAGAACTCCTTTGATCATTTCTGGTGCTGCCGAAAAGTCAACAGCTATGTATGTGCGTGCTGACCGTTTTGCTAAGACACTTGAAAAAGATGATTACAAGATTGATTGGCCCACAAAGTCAATCAGTTTAACTGAAACAGGTATTAGAAAGGCTGAAGATTACTTCGGTCTTGATAACCTTTATGATATTGATAATACAGTCTTGAACCACCATATGGATCAAGCTTTGCGTGCTAACTACATCATGAGTCTAAATATCGACTATGTTGTTCAAGAAGGCGAAGTTAAGATTGTTGACCAATTTACTGGTCGTGTTATGGATGGTCGTCGTTATTCTGATGGACTACACCAAGCTATTGAAGCTAAGGAAGGTGTAGAAATTCAAGATGAAACCAAGACTATGGCTAACATCACTTATCAAAACTTCTTCCGTATGTATGACAAGTTAGCTGGTATGACTGGTACTGCTAAGACAGAAGCTGAAGAATTTAGAGAAATCTATAACATGGAAGTTATTTCAATTCCTACTAACAAGCCAGTTATCCGTGATGATAAGGATGATTTGCTTTACCCAACTTTGCAAAGTAAATTTAAGGCTGTTGTTGAAGATATCAAACGCCGTCACGCTAAAGGTCAACCTTTACTAGTTGGTACTGTTGCGGTTGAATCTTCAGAATACCTATCTAAATTACTTGATAAAGAGGGCATTCCTCATGCAGTTCTTAACGCTAAGAACCATGCTAAGGAAGCTGAAATCGTTATGAATGCTGGTCAACGTGGCGCCGTTACAATCGCCACTAATATGGCTGGTCGTGGTACTGATATCAAACTTGGACCCGGTGTTGTAGAACTCGGTGGTCTATGTGTTCTTGGTACAGAACGTCACGAATCCCGTCGTATTGATAACCAACTTCGTGGACGTTCAGGTCGTCAAGGTGATCCTGGTGTAACACAATTCTACATGTCACTTGAAGATGACTTGATGAAACGTTTCGGTTCAGAAAGAATCAAACGTGTCTTGAAGACATTGAAGATTGAAGATGACGATGCTGTTATTCAAAGTCGTATGATGACTCGTCAAGTTGAATCCGCTCAAAAACGTGTTGAAGGTAATAACTACGATACTCGTAAGAATACTCTTCAATATGATGATGTTATGCGTGAACAACGTGAAGTTATTTATAAAGAAAGAATGGAAGTTATCAACGAAGAACAAGATCTTGATAAAGTTCTACTTCCAATGATCGAACGTACTATTAAAGCTCAAGTTGCAGTTCATACACAAGGTAAAGAAGACGATTGGGAACTCGAAGCAATTGCTGACTTTGCCAAAGCTGCTTTGGTTAGCGACCAACAAATGGACGTCGTTGACTTACAACTTAAATCACAAGATGAAATCATTAAGTATTTGATGGACTTTGTTCACAAGAATTACGAACAAAAGAAAGAACAACTTGGTGATCCTTCACAAATGCTTGAATTTGAAAAGGTCGTTATCTTGAGAGTTGTCGATGAACACTGGACTGATCATATCGATGCTATGGATCAACTACGTCAATCAATTGGTCTCCGTGGTTACGGACAATTGAATCCTTTGGTTGAGTACCAAGAAGAAGGATATCGTATGTTTGAAGAAATGGTTTCTGATATTGAATATGATGTTACAAGATTATTCATGAAGGCCGAAATAAGACAAAATATGGAAAGATAAAAAGCAGGCCGCGGGGCCCGCTTTTTTTATAAGGGTGATTACATGGAATTCGGAGAAATTAAAAACAGAATTTCCGACATGGAAAACAAAATAACTCAATTCAGGGGGTCTCTTTGACTTAGAAAGTCTAGAGGAGCACATCGCTGAAAATGAAGCTAAAATGACTGAGAATGGCTTTTGGGATAACCATGAGACTGCTCAGAAATTGATTGATGAAAACAATGATTTGAAGGATCAATACGATAACTTTAAGTCCTTGAGTGAAGGTTTAGACGACATTAAAGTGTTGGCGGAACTTTACCAAGATGATCCAGAAGATGAACTGATGCAACAATTAGTAGACGATTCGGATAGTTTGGCCGCAAAGCTTCGTTCTTATGAGTTAATGATGTTGTTATCTGAACCATATGATTCGCATAATGCAATTTTGGAAATCCATCCAGGTGCCGGTGGGACGGAATCTCAAGACTGGGGCGAAATGCTGTTGAGAATGTATCAACGTTGGGCAGATCAACATGGTTTTACTGTCGAAATTGAAGACTATCAACCTGGTGAAGAAGCTGGTATTAAGAGTGTTTCAATTATGATTCGTGGTAAAAATGCCTATGGATTGTTACGTTCTGAACGTGGCGTGCATCGTTTAGTTAGAATCTCACCATTTGATTCGGCTGGGCGTCGTCATACCTCGTTTGCCTCAGTTGATGTGATGCCTGAACTTGATGACAGTATCAAAGTTGAAATTAATGACGATGACTTGCGAGTTGACGTCTTTCGTTCATCTGGTGCTGGCGGTCAACATATCAATAAGACTTCATCAGCCGTCAGAATCACACATTTACCAACTGGTATCGTAGTCAGTTCCCAGGCACAACGTTCACAATTGCAAAACCGTGAAACAGCTATGAATATGTTGAAAGCTAAACTTTTCCAAAGAGAACAAGAAGAGCAAGCTAAGAAACACGCTGAAATTCAAGGTGAACAAATGGATATTGGCTGGGGTTCACAGATTCGTTCATACGTTTTCCACCCCTATACGATGGTCAAGGATCACCGTTCTAATCTCTCGGTCAGCAATGGTCAAGGTGTGATGGATGGGGATTTAGATCCATTTATTTATGCTTATCTCCAATGGAAATTACAAGGAGCCAAACAATAATGAAAAAGAAAATCTTAGTTGTCGACGATGAACCATCAATTCTCGAATTAATTGAATATAACTTGGAAAATAACGACTACCAAGTTTCCACAGCCACAGACGGCCAAATGGCTGTTGATAAAGCTAATGAAGGTAATTTTGATTTAATTTTATTGGATCAAATGTTGCCTAAAATGAGCGGAATCGAAGTACTCAAGCAGCTGCGAAAAATTGGCAATTTAACGCCAGTTATATTTTTGACTGCAGTTGATGCTGAAGACAATAAGATTGAGGGCTTAATCAGCGGAGCAGATGACTACATTACTAAGCCATTCAGTATCAAGGAATTATTGGCTAGAATCGAAGTAGTTTTGAGAAGAACTTCACATACCGATAAAGAAAAATCATTTGAACTTGATACAGATGTCAAAGGTTTAGTAATTGATGGTCAAGAAATTTCGCTGACGAAAAAAGAGTACGAGTTACTGGAGTTTCTGATTAGAAATAAAGGTATCGTCGTCTCCAGAGAACAAATCTTTGATAATGTTTGGGGAATAAATTCTAATTCACAAATGCGGATGGTTGATATCCAAATTAGCCATCTCCGTGATAAAATTGAACAAGATACAAAGAACCCACAAATAATTAAGACCGTACATGGATTCGGTTATATTTTAGAGGTATAAGATGAAAAGAAGATTAGGACCAGTAATTGCTATCTTGATTTCGATAGTTATCTTTCTCATTTTGGTAACGTTCTCTGATAGTATCTTGGGCGATTCGCAAAATGATATGTTCACCGATGAAACAGTTTCTTATGTTGAATTGAAGAAAAACCATGAGCCAGCTGATGCCGCCAAGATTGCTGGTCTGGATTACATCGATACGTCTAAGGAAAATACCACGATGCAGCGTAAAGCCTATGATATGTACCACAATGGCCGGACTGAACCAGGTAAGGATTACGTCACTGATACAACAATGACTACCAGAATTATGTATTTCATGTCTGGGTCTGAACGTCATATTGTAGCTAAGAAGTACAATCGTCTTTGGAGTCAGAGTCCAATGACTTTCTTGATTGTTGCTTTGATGTACTTCTTGATTACTGATTCAGTTATCTTGTTCTACTACCGCAAACGTCAACAATTGAGTGAAGATATTCAGAGTGTGACGGAAAACTTGCGTCGTGTTAGAAAGAGTAAAGAGATGGCTTCGTTGATCTTGTCACCAGGCGATGAATTGTATGGCTTAGTTGAACAGACTAACAAGATCAGTATGGATATCAACGATCTTCGTGATGATGTGCAATTACGTGAAAGACGTTTCCGTGGATTGGTGGGTCACTTGCCAATTGGTGTTATGTTGCTGAACTCACAAGGGGATGTATTGTTACATAACCAAGCAATGTCGAGTTTGTTGGACGTCAATATTTCCAATGACATTCATCCGTTTATTGAAGATGTTAAAACTTACAACTTAAGTCAGATGATTGAACACACCTTGCGTAAGAACAAGAATCATCACCGTGAAATTCAATTGGTCGGTAACTCACAGAAATACGTTGATGCCAATGTTATTCGCTTGATTCATTCACGTGAAGATTATGATCAACAAGTGTTAGTTATCTTGTATGATTTGACGGAAAGCCGTCAGATTGAACGAATGCAAGTTGATTTCGTCAACAATGTCAGTCACGAGTTGAAGACACCGGTAACTTCAATTGAAGGTTTTTCAGAAACACTCTTGAATGGTGCCAAAGATGATCCGAAGAAATTGGACCACTTCCTCAACATCATTCATGACGAAAGTGTTCGTTTGTCGGAACTAATTCAGGATATTTTATCCTTGTCGAAGGTCAAACGTGATACCGAAAAGATTGATACTATCAATTTAAATGACGATATCAATCGCATTTTGGATCGACAATCGATTACAATTAAAAAACATCATATCAAGGTTAACCAACAATACTTTGGTAATCCTGAAGTAACAGCTAATAAAGAGAAAATCAATTTAGTATTCCGTAATTTAATTAAGAATGCTATTTCATATAATAAAGAAAACGGTCAAATTGACTTGGAAGTTCATCACGATGAAATTGAGAATCGTATCAAGTTCATCATCAAGGATAGCGGAATTGGAATATCGGAAGATGACCAAGCTCGTATTTTTGAAAGGTTCTATCGTGTCGACCGTTCCCGCAGTTTAGAGACTGGTGGAACTGGCTTAGGACTAGCGATTGTTAAGGAAACTTTGGATACACTTGATGGTGATATCCGCATTGAGTCGCACAAAGGATTGGGTACGACTTTCACAGTTGACATACCATTATAAAAAAATTGCTGCAACAAAATATTTTGTTTTGTTACGGCTTTTTTTTATACAAAAAATATACAAAGTTGTACTATTCTAATTGGATAGAGGTGAGAACATTGAAAAAAAGACTTGTCGCATTATTTGCAATTATGATTCCTTTAGTAGCAGTTTTGAGTGGTTGCAAAGGCAGCGGGAGCCAAGAAACAATTACAGCAGTTGGATCATCAGCTGCGCAACCATTAGTGGAACTTGCCGGGGAAGAATTTTCAAAGAATAATCCAAATGAGTACGTCAACGTGCAAGGTGGCGGTACTGGTACAGGACTCAGCCAGATTCAACAAGGTGCTGTTAATATCGGTAATTCTGATTTATACGCAGAACAAAAACAAGATATTGATGCCAGCAAACTTGTTGATCATCGGATTGCTGCAGTTGGGATGATTCCGGTTGTGAATAAAGATGTCAAGGTTAAATCCTTGACTATCAAGCAATTGAGACAAATTTTTTCTGGTCAAGTTACAAACTGGAAAGAGGTCGGTGGTCAAGACCTACCAATCACCATTATCAATCGTGCAGACGGTTCGGGAACCCGTGCAGCGTTTGAGAGTGATGTTATGAACGGAACGCCTTTCGTGCGCTCTCAGGAACAAGATTCCAGCGGTATGGTTAGACAAATTGTCTATAACACTGCCGGATCTATCAGTTATTTGGCGATGCCTTATCTTAACAATACTGTGAAAACAATTAACGTTAATGGCGTTGAACCCACCATTGAAAATATCGAGAACAATAAGTGGACGATTTGGTCATACGAGCACCTATATACAAAGGGTAAACCAACTGGTATGACGAAAGAATTCCTTGATTTCATTATGACGGATCATGTTCAGACTAATGTTGTTAAAAAAATGAACTATGTTCCCATCAACGAAATGAAATATGAAAAAGATTATAAGGGCAATATTACGCCCGTTTCAAAGGGGGTAAAGTAATTTGAAAGATCCAATTAGAGAAAGTCTAACCAAGAAATCTGTTTCTGCTAAACGTGAAACACGCGGTAAAATTATTTCTTTCAGTTTTACTGCAATTATCGTTTTACTAGTTATCACAATTATTGGTTTTATCGCATCACGTGGTTTAATTATCTTCTTTAAGGATGGGGTCAATCCGATTGATTTTCTTACTCACTCAGTTTGGGCACCTAACAAATTGGACAGTGCTGGACATCCAATTGTTGGGGCAGCTCCAATGATTGTCGGTTCGTTTGCGGTTACATTGATTGCTGCACTTATCGGGACGCCATTTGCGATTGCTGCAGCCATTTTTATGACGGAAATTTCGCCTAAATGGGGTCGAAAAGTTTTACAACCAGTTATCGAATTATTGGTTGGCATTCCTTCAGTAGTTTATGGATTCTTCGGTTTAACGATTGTCGTACCGTTTGTTAGAAAGATTGCTGGCGGAAGTGGATTCGGTATTTTAGCTGGATCATTCGTATTATTCGTTATGATTTTGCCAACAATTACTTCGATGTCAGTCGATGCTTTGAAGGCAGTACCAAGATATTATCGTGAAGCTTCGTTAGCTTTGGGTGCCACTAGATGGCAAACTATTTCCAAAGTTATTTTGCGTGCAGCGACGCCAGGACTTTTGACTGCCGTTGTTTTTGGCATGGCCAGAGCCTTTGGTGAAGCCTTAGCTGTTCAAATGGTTATTGGTAATGCGATGTTATTGCCACACAATTTAGTTTCACCATCATCAACCTTAACAAGTGTTTTAACAATGAACATGGGTAATACAATCATGGGTTCAACGCCAAATAATGCGCTTTGGTCATTAGCCTTATTGCTTCTATTAATGTCATTGCTATTCAACTTCGTTATTAGAAAAATTGCTAAGCGAGGTGAGTTCTAGTGTTTAATGAAAAAGTTAAAGACAAAATAGCTACTGCCGTGATTTACTTCATGTCAGGAATTATTGTGCTCATCTTAGCAGGTTTGCTGGTTTATATTTTGGGTAGTGGACTCCGTTATGTTAACTGGCATTTCTTAACATCCGGTTCCAAAGCCTTTCAAGCTGGTAGTGGTGTCGGAATTCAATTATTCAACTCGTTTTTCCTATTGATACTTTCAATGTTGATTTCCATTCCAATTTCTATCTGTGCTGGTATTTATTTATCTGAATACGCTGGCAAGAATAAATTGGTAGATTTGATTCGTGTATCAATTGAAGTTTTGAGTTCTTTACCTTCAATCGTTGTTGGCTTATTCGGATTCTTGATTTTCGTTATCAGTTTTAAATTTGGTTTCTCAATTCTCTCAGGTGCCTTGACACTGACAGTGTTCAACTTGCCAATCTTGACGAGAAATGTGGAAGATTCCTTGAGATCAGTTTCACAGTCACAACGTGAAGCTGGATTGGCTCTGGGCCTTTCAAAATGGGAAACTGTTATCCACGTTATTATCCCTGATGGTTTGCCAGGTATCATTACCGGTATGATCATTGGTGCTGGTAGAGTCTTTGGTGAAGCCGCTGCCTTGATTTATACAGCTGGTCAGAGTGCTCCACCATTGGATTTCACTAATTTCAATGTTTTCAGTATCACAAGTCCTTTGAATTTAATGAGACCAGCCGAAACTTTAGCTGTTCATATTTGGAAAGTTAACTCAGAAGGTTTGATTCCTGATGCTGTCCAAGTTTCAGCTGGAGCTTCAGCGGTCTTGATTATTGCAGTTTTGATATTTAATTTATTAGCCAGATATATAGGCAATATAGTTTATAAAAAGATGACGGGTGAGTAAGATATGGACGTACAAACAGATGAACAATACATCCTTCATTTAAATGAGGATGAACACGAAATCGCCATGAAGACGAAAGATTTACAAGTCTTTTATGGCGAAAAAGAAGCCATGCACAAAGCATCGCTTCAGTTCGAAAGATATAAGATCACATCCTTGATTGGAGCTTCTGGTTCTGGTAAGTCGACATATTTGAGATCCTTGAATCGCATGAACGACAATGTACCTGGTGCTACGGTCAAAGGTGAAATCATGTACCGTGGTTTGGACATTAATAAGAATAATGTTGATATTTATGAAGTTAGAAAACATATTGGGATGGTTTTCCAACGTCCAAATCCATTTTCTAAATCAATTTATGACAACATTACTTTTGCTCTAAAACGTCATGGATTGCATGACAAAAAGCAATTAGATGAAATTGTCGAGACAACTTTGAAACAGGCCTCATTGTGGGACCAAGTTAAAGATGATCTAGGCAAAAGTGCATTAGCACTCTCTGGGGGTCAACAACAACGACTATGTATTGCCCGAGCAATTGCGATGAAACCGGATATTTTATTGATGGATGAACCTGCAAGTGCCTTGGATCCAATTTCGACGTCGAATGTTGAAGAAACAATGTTGAGTTTGAAGGATAAATTTACCATTATTATCGTGACGCACAACATGCAACAAGCAGCTAGAATCAGCGATTACACGGCATTTTTCCACTTGGGACATGCTGTCGAATTTAATGAAACTAGAAAGATCTTTACTCGTCCACATATTAAGACGACTGAAGACTATGTTTCTGGACACTTTGGATAGGAGAAAGTAATCATTAACTAAAACATAGAAAAATGTCGAGCAATGTAGAAAAGAATACTAAGTTCCCCACAGAGAGTAAATATGGAGGTGGCGAGCTTGGGAATGATTAAATCTAGTGATAATCCATCACGGTTCGTACGATGTAAAAATTGAAAACTTGCACTGCATCTTACCCGACCTAAACAGTCTTATCTATACCAAAGAAATTATCCTCAATGATCAAACCACTGAAATCAATAACGATCTAAATTATAATGAGAAGTGAAAAGAAAAAATTGACTTGGTAGGTGAAGATGCTGATGATCCGGACACAGAAAGTAAGACTTTATCCTAATTGTCATATGAAAAGGGTGCTCGATAGCCTTTGTGATTATCGGCGATACTGCTGGAATGAGGGGCTGGCTACTTGGAATGACATGTATGACTTATGTACGCTTGATTCAAGTAGTCCCCATCCCAGTGCTTATATTCAGTTCGGAATGAATTAGTTGCGAATAAAGCTGATTGGCAGTATGAGTTATCAGCACGTACGCTGCAACTAGCGATTGCTGATCTAGGAACGGCTTGGCGGAATTTTTTTGATAAGGCACAACCTGATTGGGGAAAACCCACTTTCAAATCAAAAAAAGCTGCTCGACAAGGATTCAAAACTGACCGAGCTAAAATTATCGCTGGTAAGCTTCGTTTGGATAAACCACATGGCGTTAAGGATTGGTATGACATCAGGATTAGTCAACACGTTGATTTATCAGGTGTACTTAAGGTAGTCAGTGTTTACCGTGAAAACGGTAAACACTGGGCCAGTCTTCCCTTTGAAGTTGAACTTGATGTCAAGCCGAAAACTGGTGATAGTTCAGCTGTTGATGTGAATGTTGGTCATTTGAATTACACGGCTGGCGTTATTAACACCTTGCCGAAACGATTACATAAGCTGTATCAGCGAATCAAGTTTTACCAAAAGCAATTAGCTCATAAGCGAGTCATGAACGGGAATAAGGCAACTAAAAGTACTAATTACGTTGCAATAAGAGCCAAATTACAGCGTGATTATCGCAAAGTTACCAATATTCAACATGACATCATGCAAAAATTCACGACAAAACTTGTCAATAATTACGACAAAATCGTGATTGAAGACCTATCCGTTAAAGCGATGCAGATGAGTCACGTTGCTTCTAAAGGTTTGCAACGGTCAATGTTTGGCTACTTCCGGCAAATATTAAGCTATAAGTGTGGCTGGTACGGTAAAGAGCTTATTCTGGCAGATCACCAGTATCCTTCAACACAGCGTTGTTCAAAGTGTGGTCATATCAAAGTTGGGAACGATAAAATCACGTTACAAGGTAATGGCGCACATCAGACTAAGCATAATGAATATGTTTGTTATAACTGTGGCGCAAAAATGGATCGTGACGAAAATGCCGTTGCCAACTTACTAGATTTAATCTAAAAAATAATAACTTAACGGGGCTGGCTAAAGTCCTTAAGCTGTCATAGTTGGTCAATGCGATTACTCCCTATGGAATATCGGAACACCGGCGTTATAACGGTAGCAAGCAAAAATCAAGAAAGGAAATATGCAACCTTTCTAAATGTAGAAATCAGTAATGTTTATCTACATTTCTCCATATTTTGCATAGCAGCACAATAACTTTGTCAGAAAAAATTTTAACATCATCTGATGTACATTTGTTTTATGGAAAAAAAGAAGCACTAAAAGGGGTTAACCTCGATTTCAACAAGAATGAAATCACAGCCTTAATCGGTCCATCAGGATGTGGAAAGTCAACTTATCTTAGATGTTTGAATCGGATGAACGACTTAATTCCGAATGTAACGATAACTGGAACGATATCGTTGAATGGTAAAAACATCTATGCGCCCAATATTGATACGGTTGAATTGCGAAAACAAGTTGGGATGGTTTTTCAACAGCCAAACCCATTTCCTTTCTCAATTTATGATAATGTAATATATGGATTAAGATTGGCCGGCGTCAAAGATAAAGCTGTCTTGGATGAAGCTGTTGAAACGAGTCTACAAAACGCTGCCGTTTGGGATGATGTGAAGGATAAATTGCATCAGAGTGCCTTATCATTGTCCGGTGGTCAACAACAGAGAGTATGTATTGCTAGAGTTTTAGCAGTGAAACCTGATATTATTTTATTAGACGAACCAACTTCAGCCTTGGATCCTATTTCGTCAGCTAAGGTTGAAGATACAATGTTAGCTTTGCGTGAGGATTATACGATTATTACTGTTACACATAACATGCAACAGGCATCAAGAATATCTGATCAAACCGCTTTCTTCCTAAATGGGGAATTAATTGAGGCGGATAAGACTAAGAATATATTCTTAAATCCAAAAGAGAAACAGACGGAAGATTATATCTCTGGAAAATTCGGTTAGGAGAAAAGTAAGATGCGTACAACGTTTGAAGAACAATTAAATAATTTACATTTGCGCTTCTCAGAAATGGGTATGATGGCCAGTGAAGCTATTATGAAATCTGTTAAGGCGTACGTTGACCACGATAAGGCCTTAGCAAAAGAAGTTATCAAGAATGATCATATTATCAATAAGCGTGAGATGGATCTGGAAAAGGAATCGTTTGAAATGATTGCCTTGCAACAACCAGTTACTTCAGATTTGCGTATGATTGTGACTGTTTTGAAAGCCAGTTCTGATTTGGAAAGAATGGGCGATCATGCAGTAAGTATTGCTCAAGAAACTATTCGTGTTAAAGGTGAAACTAGAATTCCGGAAATTGAAAAATTGATTGCCGAAATGGGTGACATCACAACAAGTATCGTTGAAGATTCACTTGAAGCATACTTGAAACGTGACAGTAAGATGGCTGAGGAAGTCGCTAACCGTGACGTTAGAGAGCATTACTTGAGTGCCCAAATCAACAAGATGAGTATTGCGGAAATGCAAAAAGAAGGAGACTACGTTTTGAGTGGTTCTTCATATATGTTAGTTTCCAGTTATTTGGAACGTGCCGGTGACTATGCAACCAATATTTGTGAATGGGTTGTTTACTTGAATACTGGACATGTGGTAGAACTGAATCAGAAGCATGTTGCGGATGAAGATTATCCTAACCAAGGTTAATTGATAAATTTGTTAATATGTAGTATATTTTTCGAACAAGTTGAGGTGATAATACATGAAAAATAGAATCACAAGATCCAGTACTGATCGGATGCTTGCCGGTGTTTGTGGAGGCTTAGGAGAGTACTTTGGGGTTGACTCAACTTGGATTCGCCTAGCTTTTGTCTTCTTATTGCCATTCACATATTTTCTACCGGTATTAGTTTATGTAATATGTGTCTTTTCTTTCCCAGAAAAGCGTAATATTCAGAGAACTAGTTCGTATCGAGGCAGAAGACGTCTCAAGGCTAAGTCTTCTAAAAAATATTACTGATTCAAAAGAGAGTTAAATGAGGGTATAAAATGAAGTTTTTAATCAGATTGGTGATACAAACGTTGTTGTTCTTAGCAATTGCGCGTTTATTACCGGGTATGTTTCAAATTGATAGTTTAGGGACTGCCATTGTCGCAAGTTTGGTATTGGTCTTTCTAAACTGGACTATCAAACCATTGTTGCATATCATTTCTTTACCAATCACGTTTATTACTTTTGGTCTATTTTCCTTCGTGATAAATGCGATTACCTTGGAATTAACTTCAGTATTAGTCGGATCATCAAGTTTTCACTTTAATGGTTTTGGCTCAGCTTTAGTCGTTGCTGTTATTTTAGCAATCTGCAATTCCATTATTAACAGCTATACCATGGACAATTTTCAAAGGCGCGTCTAGAACGCGTTTTTTTTGTCTTTTGAATTTGGAGGTATTGAAGGATTGCCGCCGGAGGGCGCGAGGGATGGAGTTCGCTGTGGAACGGTTCGAGCCAAGGTCTCTCGCCTCGATTTTGAGCTTTGCACAGTTTGCAAATCTCAAAAGTCGTAGTGGAGTAAGGACTAAAGTCCTAACGCCACTCCCACTGCTGAACTCCATCCCTCGCGCCCTCCGGCTCTGGTTTTACTACAGACTAAAAAATGATTCTGAGGCCATTTGAATTCTTGATGTATATCATTTTTTATTATGTATTTACGATGTTTAATAGAAGTGGATTGTTGAATTATATTTTGTTGATTGTTAAATCAGAATAGTTAATTTGTAAACAAATTTCTAAATAAACTAGCCTCCGGGTGTCAGTAATGTAGCCAGCAGTGAAGGTGGCGTTAGAGCTTTAGCTCTTACACCACAGGACGAATTTTGAAATTCGCGTGTTTTGCGAAGTTCAAAATCGAGGTTCGAGACCGCACTTTGGCTCGAACCGGTCCTCACAGCAGGCTACATTACTGACACTCGGAGGCGGCATCCACACCACAAAGATTCAGATTTAAGTTTCAACCTAAGTTATTAATGATAAAATTGGTATAAAAATAGATTTAGTGAGGGTTGGCTATGACAAATTTTGTTACTGTATCTCAAATGGTAAAAGATAATGAACTAAAAGTTTATAATGACGAAGCTTTGATGAAAAATAAGAAAGTCACAACGAGTGATATTTCTCGTCCCGGAATTGAATTGACTGGTTACTTTGATTACTATCCAAGTGAACGTATTCAATTGTTTGGACAAACTGAGTCAGCTTATTCACGTTCAATGACTGCTAATAACCGTTACAAGGTTATGTTGGAATTGTGTCGTGAAGATACACCAGCGCTTTTGATTTCTCGTAACATTCAACCTAGTGCGGAATTATTGAAGGCTGCTAGCGAGCACAAGGTGCCTGTCATTGGTTCTGAGTTGCCAACAACTAGACTTTCAAGTATGATCACTGAATATTTGGATGAAAACTTAGCTCCTAGAGAGTCGATTCATGGGGTTTTGGTCGACGTTTATGGTATCGGAATTTTGCTGACTGGTCACTCTGGTATTGGTAAAAGTGAAACTGCTTTGGAACTAATTAAGCGTGGCCACCGTTTGATTGCTGATGACCGTGTTGATGTTTATCAACGTGATGAGAAAACTATTGTTGGTGAAGCACCTAAGATTCTCAATCATTTGCTAGAAATTCGTGGTATTGGTATTATCGATGTCATGAACCTCTTTGGTGCTGGTGCCGTTCGTTCACAAAGTGAAATTCAATTGATCATCAATTTGGAAAACTGGTCAGCTGATAAGAACTACGATCGAATCGGTACTTTGGAAGATAAAAGAACTTTCTTTGACGTTGATGTGCCACAAATTACTGTTCCTGTTAAAGTTGGTCGTAATATTTCTATCATTATCGAAGTCGCTGCCATGAACTATCGTGCTAAGAAGATGGGTTATGACGCTACTAAGAAGTTTGAAGATAATCTAGGACTATTGATTAAAGAAAATGAAGAAAAAACGAAGAATGATGAAGAAGGTAAGTAATGAGTTTATTAGCATTAAATCCGATTGCGTTTGATCTGGGGGGATTACAAATTCATTGGTACGGTATCATCATCGCTATGGGTGCCTTAGTTGGTGTTCTAATGGCTATGCATGAGGCCAAACGTAAACACATGGATCCGGATAATATCTTGGATCTTGTCTTGTGGGGCGTTCCAATTGCTTTAGTCGGTGCAAGGTTGTATTATGTAGTCTTTGAACTACCATTCTATCTGGCTAACCCCGGTGAGATTATCAAAATTTGGCATGGTGGAATCGCCATTTATGGTGGTTTGATTGCGGCATTTATCGTCTTGCTAGTTTTGTGTCACAAGCGGAAGATTTCGCCATGGTTGATGTTAGATATCGCTGCTCCATCAGTTCTTTTAGGTCAAATTGTTGGTCGCTGGGGTAACTTTATGAATCAAGAAGCCTTTGGTGCTAAAACCACTTTGAGCTTTCTACAATCGCTACATTTGCCACACTTTATTGTCGAACAAATGTATATCAATGGAGCTTATCGTCAACCAACTTTCTTGTATGAATCAGTTGGTAATTTAATTGGTTTAATTCTAATTTTGATTTTGCGTAACAGAAAACACCTGCTTAAACGTGGGGAAGTATTCTTGAGTTACTTGATTTGGTATCCAGCGGTTAGATTTTTCGTTGAAGGCATGCGGACTGACAGTTTATATATCTTGCCAGGCGTTAGAGTTTCACAGATGCTTTCAATAGTATTATTTGTTGTAGCAATCACCTTGTTCATTTATCGTCGAAAGAAACAAAATGAACCTTGGTATAATGAATTGTGAGCAACTTAATTGCCAAGTTAAAAATAAATGGTAATATTTGTTGAGTAATTAGGAGGTAACGACGATGAAAACATATGATGTAGTAGTTATTGGAGCAGGTCCTGGTGGTTTAACCGCCGCTCTCTATGCTTCACGTGCTAACTTATCAGTAATGATTCTTGATCGTGGTATCTACGGTGGTCAAATGAATAACACCGCTGCGATTGAAAACTATCCAGGATTTGATTCAATTCTCGGACCAGACTTGAGTGAAAAGATGTACAAATCTTCAACTCAATTTGGTGCTGATTTTGGCTATGGTGCCGTTGAATCTGTTGAGGATAAGGGGAATGTTAAAATCATCCATACTGATGATGGCGACTATGAAACAAAAGTTTTAATCATTGCAACTGGTTCACAATATAAGAAGATTGGCGTACCTGGTGAGGATGAACTTTCAGGACGTGGTGTTTCTTACTGTGCCGTCTGTGATGGTGCATTCTTTAAAGGCCAAGACGTTGCCGTTATTGGTGGTGGCGATTCAGCCGTTGAAGAAGGTATTTATTTAACACAATTAGCTAAGTCTGTAACAATTATTCACCGTCGTGATCAACTACGTGCTCAAAAGATTTTGCAAGACCGTGCATTTAAGAATGACAAGATCAAGTTCGTTTGGAATGCTGACGTTAAGGAAATCACGAGCGAAGATGACAAAGTTGCTGGTGTCAGATATATTGACAAAGAAACTGGTGAAGAACATGTCGTACCAGCTAAAGGTGCCTTTATCTATGTTGGTATCGATCCAATGACAACACCATTCAAGAATCTCGGCATTCTTGATGAAGCTGGCTGGATCAATACAAATGAACATATGGAAACTAAAGTACCTGGTATTTTGGCTGTTGGTGACGTTAGAAAGAAAGATCTTCGTCAAATTGCTACAGCTGTTGGTGAGGGTGGTATCGCTGGACAACAAGCATTCAGTTATATCCAAGAACTCGCTGATGACAAGGTTTCAACTAAGTAATTAGTTGAATGATATGTGGTGCTAGTTAAGTATCCCGTCTACAGAGCTGGGAAATATTCTCAAGCTGTGCGGAACGGCCCGAGCCAAAATACGGTCTCGAACCTCGGTTTGAAGCCTTGACACAGTTCGTCAAGTCTCCAAACACGTCCGGTGGTATAAGTACGGAAGGAATCTTCCGTACTTATACCACTACCACGGCACACAAATATTTCCCAGCTCTTCCGACTAATTTAATCGTTATTAATTGAATATATAAGTATTCAGATGCTTTTATATTTGGTACGTTTTTGATACTGAAATATAGGCGAGTATTGATAATGGATTATCAACTAGGCACCGTACATTTTAATAATAAAAGTAAATTGAGGATTATATGATAAGGCGATTGCTGCCTTTGTCATATAATCCTTTTTTATTAATTAAATTATGACTAATTGTCTAATTATTGAAAAGATAATTGTTGAAATTTGATTCCATTGCGTATATGTTTAAACATATAATGAACTTAAAAAGTCAGGAAGTGATTCTTATGCGCGAAGTAGCAGATAAAAACTTGAACCAATTAATGCACGAATCAGGTTTCAACATTGCGAAAAATCTGAAACAACTCAGACGTGAAAGAAACGTAACTCAAAAAGAAGTGGCTCAACATTTGAATATTGATGTTACGACTTTGTCTCACTATGAGACTGGTATCCGTATGCCAGATATCGACACTTTGATTGCCTTGGCTAGATACTACGATACCGATATCAACAGAATCATTAGTAGCGAATCTTAATAATTTGGATATTTGAAAATAGAACTTTAAGGATATTTTAAATATTTATTGTTAAAGTTGCTAAATCAAATTTTAATAGTACTTCATGATTGCTATAATGGATGTAAGTACTTACAAATTAGGAGGATAATTCTAATGACTTGGCAAGATAATATGCAACAATGGCTTGATTATAAGGATTTAGATCCAGATATGAAAGAGCAACTAAACGAAATTAAAAAGGACGATAAAGTCGCTGAAGAAGCATTTTACGCACCTATGGAATTTGGTACTGCTGGTATGCGTGGCTTGATTGGTCCTGGTATTAACCGGATGAACATTTACACAGTTCGTCAAGCAACTGAAGGTTTAGCTTCATTTATGGATACCTTAGACGATAAAGTTAAAACTCAAGGTGTCGCCATCAGTTATGATTCACGTTACTATTCTCAAGATTTTGCTTATGAATCAGCTAAAGTTTTGGGAGCTCACAATATTCACAGTTTCGTATTCGATAGTTTGAGACCTACTCCTGAATTATCCTTTGCTGTAAGAAGCCTACACACATATGCAGGAATTATGATTACAGCCAGCCATAATCCTAAGCAATATAATGGTTTCAAAATCTACGGACCAGATGGCGGTCAAATGCCACCAGCTGAATCAGATAACATTACTAACTTTGCCCGTAAAGCTAGTGACCTCTTTGCTATCAAAGTTAAAGCAGTTCAAAAGTTAAGAGCTGAAAATTTGCTTACTTTGATTGGTGAAGATGTCGATATTAATTATATGAAGAACCTCGAAACAGTTATTGTAAATCCTAAGTTGATCCAAGAATATGGTGACAAGATGAAATTTGTTTACTCACCACTTCACGGTACAGGTAAGATGATTGCCCCACGTATTTTTCAACAATTAGGATTTAAGAATTTCAACATGGTAACTGAGCAAGCTATCCTTGATCCAGAGTTTGCTACAACACCTTTCCCTAATCCAGAATTTGCCCAAACTTTCGACCTCGCTATTGAACGTGGTAAAAAGATTGGTGCCAACATTCTGATTGCAACTGATCCTGATGCTGATAGATTAGGTGCTGCTGTTAGACAACCTGATGGTTCTTATAAACTAATGACAGGTAATCAAATTGCTTCAGTTCTTTTGAATTACTTATTACATGCTAAGAAGAACTTGAATGCATTGCCTACTAACGGAGCAGTTGTTAAGTCAATCGTTTCATCTGAATTGGCTACGGCAATCGCTGATAAATATGATATTAAGATGTTCGATGTTTTGACAGGATTCAAGTACATTGCTGAAAAGATTGAACAATTTGAAGAAACAGGTAGCAACGAATTTCTATTCGGTTTTGAAGAAAGTTATGGATATCTAGTTAAACCGTTTGTTCGTGATAAGGATGCCATGCAATCAACACTTTTGTTGGCTGAAGCAGCTGCTTACTATGAATCAAAAGGTAAGACAATCTACGATGCACTCGAAGACCTTTATAAGGAATTTGGCTATTATCGTGAAAAGACTATTTCTAAGACATTTGCTGGTATCTCAGGAAAAGATAAGATGGCTCAAATCATGAAGACACTTCGTGAAGAAGGCATCGACGAAATTAATGGCGTTAAAGTTGTTGAATCAATCGATTACTTGAATGATACTGATACAACTGAAGCTGGTACTAAGGAAACAGGCTTACCAAAAGCTAACGTATTGAAGTATGTTTTAGCTGACGGTACTTGGGTAGCTGCCAGACCTTCTGGTACAGAACCTAAGATGAAGTTCTATATCGGTGTTAAGAGCGATACTGAAGATGGAGCTGCTGCAAAGCTTGAAGAATTCGGTAAAGAAATCGAAGGCTGGGAATAGTTTTTCCTAATTAAGGAATAAGGGTGTAAAAACCTTTGTTCCTTTTTTTGTGTATTGAAGTATGCCGCCGAAGGGTGCAAGGGATAAAGTTCGCTGTGGACCGGTGCGAGCCAAGGTCTCGCGCCTCGATTTTGAGCTTTGCAAGGTTCGCAAATCTCAAAAGTCGTAGTGGAGTAAGGACTAAAGTCCTAACGCCACTCCCACTGCTGAACTTTATCCCTTGCGCCCTCCGGCTAGTTTTATTTAAATATTTAGGTTGTTATATATTAATTGATTATTTTTGTTTGAATGTGATTTTAAGTTTATGTTAGATAATTCCAGATCTTTTTGGGGTTACCTTTTTTTGTTTAATTTTAGGAACGGGAGATCCATTCAATAGGCCAGTTATTATAATTATTTAGAATAATTAATTTCCTATGAATTTATACATTAGTCGGAGGTTGTCAGAAATATAGTCAGCAGTGGAGGTGGCATTAGAGCTTTAGCTCTTACACCACGGGACGAGTTTTGAGACCGCACTTTGGCTCGTACCGGTCCACACAGCAGACTATATTTCTGACAACCGGAGTAATAACGATAACCAACAAATTGAAAGTTTTGTCTCAATATTGCGTATAACATGGATTTCTTATCTGCGATATAATATTTTCATGGAGTTTGTGAAAAGAGGAAATCAATTTGCTGACAAATCAACATTTAGTAATTATTTCACTTGATGCTTTAGGATTTCGTGATATCAATGAGCATCAGAGTGAATTACCAACTTTAAATAAATTAGTTAATGGTGGAACTTGGGTCAAAGAGGTCAAGGGTATTTACCCAACTTTGACGTATCCATCACACACGACAATCATTACTGGGCAATATCCTAGTGTCCACGGAATTGTCAATAATACTAAGATTCAGCCGGAACGTCGGTCACCCGATTGGTTCTGGTATCAGAAGGATGTTAAATCACCAACGTTATATGATTTGGCTAGAAAGCAGAAATTAACAACCGCAGCCTTTTTGTGGCCTGTAACTGCTGGTAGCAAGATCACTTATAACTTGGCTGAAATTTTCCCTAATCGTATTTGGACTAATCAAGTATTGGTTTCAATGCGTGCTAGTTCGCCATTATTCATTTTAGAAATGAACCAGAAGTATGGAAAACTTCGTAATGGTATTAGACAACCAGAATTGGATGATTTCATCACTGCCTGTACGGTTGATACGATTAAGAATAAAAAGCCTAATTTAACGCTTTTACATTTGGTTGATATGGACAGTATGCGTCACCGTTATGGCGTTCGTTCTGACGAAGCGATGGAAGCTTTGCATCGATTAGACAATCATGTTGCGCAAGTTATTAAGGCAACTAAGGATGCTGGGACGTTTGATGACACCAACTTTGTTATTCTCGGAGACCACTATCAAATTAACGTTGATCGAATGATACATTTGAATACAATGTTTGCTAAACGTGGCTGGTTGACTGCTAAAACTGACCAAACCTTCAAGAAAGATTGGAAAGTCATGGCTAAGACTTGTGATGGTAGTACATATATTTATACGAAGAATTTCGGTCAAATTGATCGATTGCGTGATTTGATTTCTGGTGTTGAAGGGGTCGAAAAAATCTATTCCGGTCAGGAAGCGGCCCAGCGCGGTGCTGATCCTAAATGTACTTTGATGGTTGAAGCCAAAGCGGGATATTATTTCACGGACGAAAGTGACCGTGCACAAGTTGTGGAAAAGGTTTTGCCAGATATGATGGGGGATGCTGACCGTTATCGTGGTGTTCACGGTTATGATCCAGATAAACCTGGTTATAAGACGACTATGATTTTTAACGGACCAATGATTAAGAAAGACAACACAGTTGATAAGGCTGATTTAGTTGATGAAGCACCAACTTTTGCGAAATTATTAGGATTAAAATTCCCAGAGCTCTTGGCAGGTTCCGCAATTGACGATGTCTTTGTAGATTAGGATTGAGGGATGATATGGGATTTAATAAAAAGCAGTGGAGCTGGATTTTTTATGACTGGGCAAACTCGGGTTACGGAATTATTGTAACGACAGCCGTTTTACCAGTTTATTTTAAATCAGTGGCTCAAAATGCAGGCGTTACACAAGCGAACGCTACAGCTTATTGGGGTTATGCAAATAGTTTTGGAACGTTGATAGTTTCAATTTTGGCACCAGTTTTAGGAGCTTTGGCTGATTATCCACATCACAAGAAGCGCCTATTGAGTACATTTTCATTCTTAGGTATCGTTATGACGCTAGGATTGGCACTCTTACCACCGAACCAATGGCAGTTATTACTGGCTGTGTATATCCTGTCGATAATTGGTTATTCTGGGGGAAACCTCTTTTATGACAGTTTCTTAACTGATGTGGCGGACAATAAGAAGATGGATTCGTTGTCATCCAATGGATATGCGTATGGATATCTAGGCGGAGTGATAGCATTCATTCTTTTCCTAGTTTTACAGTTAACTAGCGGTTTTGGAATGCTATCGAGTTATGGCGTAGCGCGCTGGAGTTTTCTATTGGCAGCGTTATGGTGGATAATTTTCTTCATTCCACTTTTGAAAAATGTTCAACAAGTTTATTCATTACCAGAAAATCCACATCCAATAACATCAAGTTTCAAACGAGTTTGGGCAACGGTGACACATTTACGAAAGTATAAAGCAGCTGCTTGGTTCTTGATTGCATACTTCTTCTACATTGATGGAGTTGATACAATTTTTACAATGGCAACGTCAATCGGAATGGACATGGGAATTACCACGACAACCTTGATGATTGTTTTACTAGTCGTTCAATTAGTAGCCTTTCCGTTTTCTATTTTGTACGGCTGGATTGCCAATCATTTTTCAGCAAGAAAAGGAATTTTATTAGCAATTATTTTGTATTTTGGAATCTGTTTGTATGCCTTGAAGTTAACCACAACGGTAGATTTCTGGATTTTGGCAGTCTTAGTCGGAACGAGTCAGGGTGGAATACAAGCCTTGAGTAGATCGTACTTTGGTAAGCTAATTCCGAAAGAATCAGGAAGTGAGTTCTTTGGATTCTATAACATTTTAGGAAAATTCTCAGCCGTTATGGGTCCAGTACTAGTAGGAATAGTGACACAGATAACAGGAAAATCAACAATAGGTGCTGCATCATTGAGCATTTTGTTCTTGATAGGTTTGGTAATTTTCTTAATGTTGCCACGATTAACTGCAGAGAAATGATGACCTTTAAGTCTATTTGAATGAATAGATAAATATTTGTCGCGTTAATATTTCAACCGAGGCTCGAGACCGCTCTTTGGCTCGTACTGTACCGCACAGCAGATGAATACTCTCAGCTCTGGAAACGGTAAACTTAAACATTTTGATCAATAAGTAAAAATATGGCGAAAATATGTTCGCTATGGTAATATAGAGCCAGCGAAATAAGCCGGTATTAATTACATCTAATTCATAACAAAATTAGATGTATTTTTTAGCTTAAAGAGGGGGTAAGTCGTCTGTGATAGATAGAATTACTGATAATAAATTTGATTTGGTTTCAAAATATGCTCCTGCTGGTGACCAAGCACAAGCAATTGAGACAATTGACAAGGATTTTAAAGCTGGTGACAAAGAAGTCATTTTGGAAGGTGCCACTGGTACTGGTAAAACTTTTACAATGGCCAATGTCATTAAAGATTTGAATAAACCAACGTTGATTATTTCACATAATAAAACTTTGGCGGGTCAATTATATGGTGAAATGAAAGAATTTTTCCCCAATAATGCTGTTGAATACTTTGTTAGTTATTATGATTACTATCAACCAGAGGCTTATGTGCCTTCTAGTGATACCTATATTGAAAAAGATTCTAGTATCAATGATGAAATTGATAAGTTGCGCCACTCGGCGACAAGTTCACTTTTGGAACGTAACGATGTAATTGTGATTGCCTCCGTTTCATGTATCTTTGGTTTAGGTGATCCAAGAGAATATGCGGACAGTATTATTTCATTGCATGTCGGTGAACAAATTGCCCGTGATAAATTATTAGAAGAATTAGTCGAAAATCAATTTGAACGTAACGATATTGACTTCCAACGTGGTAGATTTCGTGTTCGTGGCGACGTTGTGGATATCTTCCCAGCTTCACGTGACGATAATGCCATTCGTGTGGAATTTTTTGGTGACGAAATTGATCGAATCATCGAAATGGATGCTTTAACAGGTGAAGTTAAAGGTTCAATGGACCATATCGGAATTTTCCCAGCGACTCACTTTATGATTAGTGATTCTAAGATGGAAGAGGCACTCACTCGAATCCAAGACGAGATGGATGTACAAGTTAAGAAGTTTACTAAAGAGGGTAAGTTACTTGAGGCTCAACGTATCAAGCAGCGTACTGAATATGATATCGAAATGATGCGTGAGATGGGTTATACATCTGGTATTGAAAATTATTCACGCCACATGGAAGGCCGAGCTGAAGGTGAACCACCATTTACTTTGCTTGATTTCTTCCCCAAAGATTTCAATATTATGATTGATGAATCACACGTTACCATGCCACAGATTCGTGGTATGTATAATGGTGATCGTGCCAGAAAACAACAATTAGTCGACTATGGTTTCCGTTTGCCAAGTGCATTGGACAACCGTCCTTTGAAATTGGAAGAGTTTGAAAAACATGTTAACCGAATTCTCTATGTTTCAGCTACACCAGGTCCTTACGAATTAGAAAGAACTGACCATAAGGCGGAACAAATTATTCGTCCAACTGGTTTGCTTGATCCAAAGATTGAAGTCCGTCCAATTATGGGACAGATTGACGATTTAGTTGGTGAAATCAATGATCGTGTTGAGAAACATGAGCGTGTCTTTGTCACGACTTTGACCAAGAAGATGGCTGAAGATTTGACCGATTACTTCAAGGATTTGGGTATCAAAGTTCGTTATCTCCACAGTGATATCAAGACGTTGGAGCGTTCGAAGATTATCCGTGATTTACGTTTGGGCAAATTTGATGTTCTAATTGGTATCAACTTGTTGCGTGAAGGTATTGATGTGCCGGAAGTTTCCTTGATTGCTATTTTGGATGCTGACAAGGAAGGCTTCTTGAGAGCTGAACGTTCATTGGTTCAAATCATTGGACGTGCTTCTCGTAATGAACATGGTAAAGTTATCATGTATGCAGACTCAGTAACTGATTCGATGAAGGGTGCTATTGATGCAACAGCTCGTCGTCGTAAGTTACAGGAGAAATTCAATGAGGAACATGGAATCACGCCAACAACCATTGTTAAACCAATCAGAGATGCAATTTCAATGTTCCAGAAGGTTGATAACAGCTCATCTGAAACGGAAAAGATCAATGATGATATTGACTTCAAGGATATGACTAAGAAAGAACGTGAAGAACTCTTAGCCAACTTGAAGGAACAGATGGAAAATGCCGCCAAGAAGCTAGATTTCGAAGCAGCTGCCAATTTGCGTGATACGATTTTGGAATTAAAGGCGGAAATGAAATAAATATGTTAAATGATAAGATTGTTATTCATGGAGCACGTGCTCATAATTTAAAGGATATCGATGTCACGATTCCTCGTGATAAATTAGTCGTTATGACTGGTCTATCTGGTTCAGGAAAGAGTTCGTTGGCATTTGATACACTTTATGCTGAAGGTCAAAGACGTTATGTGGAAAGTTTATCTTCATATGCGCGTCAGTTTTTAGGTCAAATGGATAAACCGGATGTCGATTCGATTGACGGGTTGAGTCCAGCTATTTCAATTGATCAAAAGACAACTTCCAAGAACCCTCGTTCAACCGTTGGTACAGTTACCGAGATTAACGATTATTTGCGTTTGCTTTGGGCGCGTGTGGGAACTCCAATTTGTCCAAACGATGGGACTAAGATTACTAGTCAATCAGCGCAACAAATGGTTGATGCTATCTTGAAATTGGAAGATGGAACTAAGCTACAAGTTCTTTCACCAGTTGTTCGTGCTAAGCGTGGTCAACATAAGAAGGCTTTGGCACAAATTAAGAAGCAAGGTTATGTTAGAATTCGAGTTGACGGTGAAGTCCGTGATATCGGTGAAGATATTGAATTAGATAAGAATAAGAAACATGATATTGACGTTGTTGTTGACCGTATTGTAATCAATGACCACATTAAGTCACGTTTATTTGATTCTGTTGAGGCTGCTTTACGTCTTTCTGACGGTTACATGAATGTTGATGTAATTGGTCAAGACATGATGGTTTTCTCAGAAAAGAACGCTTGTCCACTTTGTGGATTTACTGTTGGTGAACTGGAACCTCGTTTGTTCTCATTCAACGCACCATTTGGTGCCTGTGATAACTGTGATGGCCTTGGAATGAAGCTTGAAGTTGATATGGATTTGGTTATTCCTGACCCAAGCAAGACTTTGGCTGAAGGTGCGATTGAACCTTGGAATCCCATCAGTTCACAGTATTATCCAGAAATGTTAGCTCAAGCAGCTAAAGAATTTAAGATTGATATGAATACACCTTTTGAGAAATTACCTGAAAAGGCTCAAAATATCGTCTTAAATGGATCTGATGGCAAGACTTTCCACTTCCACTATGAGAATGATTTCGGGAGCGTCAAGGATGTCGATGTACCTTTTGAAGGTGTTATCCCTAATATCAACCGTCGTTATCACGAAACTAACAGTGATTTCACTCGTGAAGTTATGCGTAAGTACATGACTGAGTTAACTTGTCCTGTTTGTCACGGTAAACGTTTGAACCGTCAAGCTTTGGCTGTCAAAGTTAGTGGCAAAGATATTGCCGATGTTTCAGCAATGTCAATTAAGGATGAACTCCCATTCTTCAAGGCCGTTGTTTTGGGTGAACAAAATACTGTGATTGCTAAGCCTATTTTGAAGGAAGTTAAGGACCGTCTCAGCTTCTTGATCAACGTTGGTTTGGAATACTTATCACTTTCTAGATCAGCTGGAACACTTTCTGGTGGTGAAGCTCAACGTATTCGTTTGGCAACTCAGATTGGTTCTAACTTGTCAGGCGTTATGTACATTTTGGATGAGCCATCAATTGGTTTGCATCAACGTGATAATGACCGATTAATCAGTTCGTTGAAGAAAATGCGTGACCTTGGCAATACTTTAATTGTCGTTGAACATGATGAGGACACAATGCGTGCCGCCGATTATTTGATTGATGTTGGACCTGGTGCCGGTGAAGCTGGTGGTAGAATTGTCGCTGCCGGAACACCTGAAGAGGTTGAGAAGAACGCCAAGTCTTTGACTGGACAATATTTGGCTGGTAAGAAATTTGTGCCAGTGCCATTGGAACGTCGTAAGGGTAGCGGTGACTTCGTCGAAGTTTATGGCGCTGCTGAAAATAACTTGAAGAATCTTAATGTTAAGTTCCCATTGGGTAAATTTATCGTTGTAACTGGTGTTTCTGGCTCCGGTAAATCAACTTTAGTTAATATGATTTTGAAACGTGCATTGGCTCAAAAGATGAATCATAATTCTGAGAAGCCCGGTAAATACAAGAAGATTACTGGTTACGAAAATCTCGAAAAAATGATTGCCATTGACCAAAGTCCAATCGGTAGAACGCCAAGAAGTAATCCTGCCACTTATACTGGTGTCTTTGACGATGTGCGTGATCTCTTCTCACAAACTAATGAAGCTAAGCTACGTGGTTACAAGAAGGGTAGATTCTCGTTCAATGTTAAAGGTGGTCGCTGTGAAAACTGTCATGGTGACGGAATCATCAAGATTGAAATGAATTTCTTGCCTGATGTCTACGTTCCTTGTGAAGTTTGTCATGGGACACGTTATAATTCTGAAACTTTAGAAGTTACTTATAAGGGTAAGAACATTGCCCAAGTCTTGGATATGAAAGTTAAAGAAGCACTCGACTTCTTCAGTAATATTCCTAAGATTAGACGTAAGTTGCAGACAATCGTTGATGTTGGTTTAGGTTACGTTTCACTTGGACAATCAGCCACACAATTATCTGGTGGTGAAGCTCAACGTATGAAGTTAGCTTCTGAATTGTATAAGAAGTCTAATGGTAAGAACTTCTATATCTTGGATGAACCAACAACTGGTTTACATACCGATGATATTAAACGTCTGTTAGAAGTTCTCCAACGCTTAGTCGATGAAGGTAATACTGTCTTGGTTATTGAACATAATTTGGATGTCGTTAAGTCAGCTGACTGGTTGATTGATTTAGGACCAGAAGGTGGCGAAGGTGGCGGTACGATTGTTGGTACCGGTACACCTGAGAAGATTGCTAAGGTTAAAGAAAGTTATACAGGTCAATATTTGAAGCCTGTTTTAGTACGTGATACAAAACGTACTAAAGATGCTGAAAAAAATAGTAAATAAAAAAATCTCCCAATTCATGAATTTGAATTGAGAGATTTTTTAGATGAAAATTATTTATTCTTCATTAACTGATTGCAAATAAACTAATTGATCAGTAGAAATCTGTTCATATAAAGCACTACCAAGTTCAGGACTGAATTCCTTAGTTGCAATCTTGGATTGAATGTAGTTATTTTCCTGTTGAAAAGCTTCAATTAACAGTTCATTTTGCTCATCTTGAAAATTTTCGTTATTAACAAAACTACGGGTTAATCGACGGTGTCTTTCATCATAAGCACGACTTACTAGATTGATTTCACGACTATTTTCGTGATTATTAACCAAGCTCTGTGCCAAATAACTGGTGATTCTTTCGAAAGGTTTCTTCTCCGTAATCGCCATTTGTTGCCACATCTGGCGATTACGTTTGATCATTTCGGAACGATTATCAGCTTGGTGATGTTTCATTTGATGAAAGATTTTACGGCGTTTACGAGCCTTTTTGCTAGGTGAGAATCTCTCTAAAATACCAAAACGAACGGCTAATGTGAATCTTTGCCAATCCGTCTGTTGATATTGAACGATTGTCCGTTTTGCCACACGCATATATAGGTTAGCGTTTAATTCATCAATTTCATTATTTTCTAACATTTCGTTGATAGCTTGTTGTTCCAACTCAAAACAATTATCAAAGATGATATTTAGCTTAGCTTTGTCAATATGTCCTTCAATGGTTCTTTGACCATCAAGAATATTGATAACTTGACTAGTGTTAACATTTTGTCCGTGTTGAGTTTGAAGCGAGACGATGGCGTTATCAACCATCTCTATTTTGGCGTGAGCCAATTCTTCTTCGCTGTATTTATTGACTTGTTGAGGCAATAGGAAAGGCAAGACGAATGTTGGAACTAATAGACTTGTGAGAATAACTATCGCAGCCACGAAGATAATATCGGTCCGGTAAGGGAATGGCTGTCCATTTAGTTTTAATGGTAATGAGAAAGCCATTGCTAAAGTAATGGTTCCATGGACTCCACTGAGAGCCATGATAATGCTGTTAGCTCGTTTTTCTTTTTTATCCCAAGCACGAATACGTGCCAGATCCAGAACTGTCCACAGGTAACGTAAGGCGGTCATGATGGCATATAGTAGAATACCAATACCCAAAAGAATGGCGATTGAGCCGGTATTGCGTTCGTGCAAGTCAATAATGACTTTTGGCAATGATAATCCTAGTAAGACAAAGACGATTCCGTTCAAAATACTGGAAACGATTTGCCAAGTACTGGTCATAACAATTTGTAATCGCGAACTGGTTAGACGTAAACGGTTTTGTTGAATACCGTGCATCAAACCAGTAACAACGACTGCTAGAATTCCAGAAACACCGATGGCTTCAGCTATTAGATAGACAACGAATGGCGTTAAGAGTGTGAAAGGTACCATCACTGAAGGTGTATCGACGTGCATATTGATCAAACGCAATCTTAAAGCAACGATAAATGCACCTAGAATTCCACCGAGGATAATACCCCCGAAGAAAACATACATGAAATTGCCGATACCGTTCAAAAGTGAAAAATGTCCAGTAATTGCTGCAGCGATAGCTAAATTCAAAGCTACGATACCAGAAGCATCGTTGAATAGTGACTCATTTTCCAAAGTTCCCATAACCTCGGTTGGAACTAACATGTTGCTAGTGATGGAACCGACCGCCACGGCATCGGTTGGGGTGATGATGGCTCCTAATGCAAAGGCTAATGCCAGTGGCATACTAGTGATGAGTGAATGTGTTACGAAACCAACAATTAAGATAGAAATAATTGCCAGTTCGACCGATAGTGAAAAAGTTGTTCCAAATTGATGTGTTAAACGTGAAAGACTGGTGTGTTGACCATCGTTAAACATCAATACTGAAATAATTACTAATAAGAAAACTTCAGGTTCTAGTTCAAAATGACTGTAAATAGGTATAAATGATAAAACTAAACCGGCTGCAATCTGGATGAATGCAATCGGAATTTTAGTGAATTTTCCTGAAATGATATTGGCGACTACTACAGCCGCAAGCAATAAGAGTATTAGAAAGACTGTTTCCATATAAAGCCCCCTCTGACGTTCTTTATTGTATCGTAAATGGGTGAAAAAAATTATCTTTATCTTTTAAATTACAAAACTGACACGCCAGGGATGTTGTGTTATGCTTATATGCGAATGTGAGGTGCAATATGGCAGAAGATATGCTTAGTTTGGTCATTGTTACCGGAATGAGTGGCGCTGGTAAGACTGTTGCCATGCAATCCTTTGAAGATTTAGGATATTTTTGTATTGATAACATGCCACCTAACTTGCTTCCTAAGTTTTGGGAGTTAGTACATGAATCCGGTACGATCAAAAAAGTAGCACTAGTTGTAGATATTAGATCACGTTCATTTTATGATGAGATTTTTTCTATGCTCTCAAAAATGGATGAAGATGAACAAGAAAAACATCAAAAAGTTGATATGAAGATTCTCTTCTTGAATGCTTCCGATGAAGAACTGGTTTCTCGTTATAAAGAAACCCGTCGCAGCCATCCGTTAGCTATGGAAGGCCGTTTGTTGGACGGTATTCAAAAAGAAAGAGAACTGTTATCTGAAATTAGAGGACGTGCTTCAGTTGAAATTAATACGACTGATTTAACACCTCGTCAACTTCGTGAAGAAATTTTTGATAATTTCCAAGAGAGTTCAGTTGTTCCAACTTTCCATATTGAAGTATTATCATTTGGTTTCAAATATGGATTGCCAATCGACGCTGATATTGTCATGGATGTGAGATTCTTGAGAAATCCATTCTATATTAAAGAGTTAAAGACTCAAACCGGAATGGATAAGCCTGTTTATGATTATGTCATGGATGATGCTGAAACTCAGAATTTTTATAATAAATTTTATGATTTGATGAAAGATATTGTTCCCGGATATGAAAAAGAAGGGAAAACTAGTTTAACAATTGCAATTGGTTGTACTGGTGGTCAACATCGTTCCGTTGCAATTGCCCAACGACTTGGTATGGATTTGAAGAAGAAATACTACGTCGATATTACTCACCGTGACATGGAAAAATCGCAAAAGAAGGTAATCGAACATGGCAACAAATAGGATAGTTCGGGTTGTTAAAGGACGTCGTCCAAGAGTTGTAGTTATAGGTGGGGGTACTGGTTTACCAGTTGTATTGAACAGTTTAAGAAACATGGATGCTAATATTACCGCAATTGTTACCGTAGCCGATGATGGGGGATCATCTGGTATCATTCGTGATTATATCAACGTTGTCCCTCCTGGGGATATTCGAAACGTTTTAGCATCTCTTTCAGATTTACCTAAAGTAGACTTAGATGTCTTCCAATATCGTTTTAAGACTAACGACGATTTCTTTTCTGGTCATGCGATTGGAAATCTCATCATTGCTGCTTTAACGGAAATGTCACCTAATATTTTTGACGCCGTACAAGAACTATCTAAAATGATGCACGTTGATGGCCATGTTTACCCAGCTAGCAATACTAAATTGACATTGCATGCTGAGTTTACCGATGGAACTAAACTAGCCGGAGAGCACGAAATTACGCACTCTGGTAAGCATGTTAAGCGAGTTTGGGTCACAAATTCAGATGAACCAGAAGAGGAACCAAAGTCAGTTATTTCAGTTATTGCTTCAATTATGCAAGCTGACGTTGTTGTCTTAGGTCCTGGTAGTTTGTTCACAAGTATTTTGCCTAACTTGATGATCAGCGATATCGGTGAAGCTGTTAAGAAAACATCTGCTGAAGTTGTTTATATTTGTAACATCATGACACAGATTGGTGAAACTGAAGGCTTTACTGATGCTGATCACGTCAAGGTTTTGAATGAACATTTAGGCGGTAACTTTATTGATACTGTCCTAGTTAACACGAGAAAAATACCTAAGGGATATATGGATCATAAGAAATATGACGAGTATGTCAATCAGGTACAAACAGATTTTGAAGATTTACGAAACATGGGTTGCAAAGTTATCCAAGATGACTTCTTGTCATTGCACGATAAAGGTGCATTCCATGATGGAGAAAAGGTTGCCAAGGAAATTATTAGTCTATCCTTGCAATCTGGAAATAGAAAAAATGAGGTGAGACGTTAGTGGTTTCTTACGCAAGTGAGGTCAAACAGGAACTCACAAAGTTAGTCGTCCATCCAGAACATGCTCGAGTAGAATTATCAGCATTGTTACGAATGAATGGCTCATTAAGCATACAAAATCATCACTTCGTCTTAACCGCACAAACTGAGAACGCTGCAATTGCCAGAAGAATTTTTTCTTTGATAAAGCAAAAGTATGGTATGGAATCAGAATTGCTTGTGCGTAAAAAGATGAAATTGAAGAAAAATAATCAATATCTAGTTCGTTTAAAACATGATACCAACAAAGTTTTGACTGACTTGGATATTTTGGATGAGTCTGGCTTGTCGATTAATACCGATGTACCAGAAGAAGTATTGACTGAAGATCAACGGATGCGTTCATATCTTCGTGGAGCTTTTTTGGCTACCGGAAGTGTTAATAATCCGGAGACTTCCAGATATCATTTGGAGATTTATTCATTGTATGAAACTCATAATGAGGGAATTGCTCAGATGATGAATTACTTTCATTTGAACGCTCGGACAACTAGGCGTCGGAATGGTTATATCGTTTACTTGAAGGAAGCTGAAAAAATTGCAGACTTCTTGCAGGTGATTGGTGCTACTAATTCTATGTTAAAGTTTGAGGATATTAGAATTGTCCGTGATATGAGAAATTCAGTTAACCGTTTGGTTAATTGCGAGAATGCTAATATCAATAAGACTGTAGCTGCTGCCGAACGTCAAATTGAAAATATTAAACATTTACAAGCTACAGTTGGCTTGGATTCTCTACCTGATAAATTACGTGAGATTGCGGTCTTGCGTTTGGAAAATCCCGAAGTTTCTTTGAAGGAATTAGGCGATATGGTTCCTAGTGGAGCTATTTCTAAATCAGGTATCAATCATCGATTGAGAAAACTGAACGAACTGGCTGAGTCAGCTTAAATCTGCCGTTTCCAGAGCTGAGAGTATTCATCTGCTGCGCGGTACGGTCCGAGCCAAAGAGCGGTCTCGAACCTTGGTTGAAGCCTTTTCAAAGACCGAAATGTCTCCAACACGCCCGGTGGTGTAATGGCTAAAGCCATAACGCCACTTTCGCTGCTGATGAATACTCTCAGCTCTTCCAACTAAGTTGTTATTTTAAAAAGTTGAATAGTTTAAATCAAAAATGAGTCGATAATCTTTTTATGATTATCGGCTCATTTTTTTACATTCTTAATTGTTTGATAGTTGGAATTAATAATACGATTACTAAAGCGAAGAACAGTGTAAATGATAACCAAATCAACGGGCGATAAAGTGTTGGTTGAATTTGGATTATTTTATAGCTGACTTGCTTGTAGGCATGTTGATTGTTGATATTGATAAAACCAGTGCTGTCAATTTTGAACGGAACTAATTTACCATTGGATGTGATGCGATAGTTTAGTGTTCGATAACCGAAGACTGGCAATTTGATATTTCCTTTGGGAACATTTGATGCAGTTAAAGTTAATGAATTAGCTGTTGTCGAATGTTCTAATGGAATATCACGTTGTTCAGTGACAGCCAAGTGGTGAGAAATTAGGTATGAAACTTGCGGATCCAAACTGGCACCGTCTGAGCCTTTTTGAACGGGAACAGAATTTGGGGCGTAGTCTGGGATTAACGTGCGCATGAGTTTGTCACTATTGATACCTGATGAAGTGACTTTAGCATTGGCATTCAGAGGGACCACTGTTTTGGAATATTGAGTGACGATAGGACTGTGGGCAGTTTTGAAATATTGGTCGTGGAAAGCTGTTTGTACTGCCATTACATACGATAAAACGACCATGCTAACGAAGATGATACGTGTGTGTTTCTGATTGAAGTTAATCAATACCAGAATTAATGGAATCATGCCCAAGAAAGGAGCAAAGCGCCAGTTTGCATATTGGAATGTGTTGATGATTGGCAGACGACCTAATAGACCCCAAGGGATGATATTGGTACTGAACAGAATCAAGGCTAACTCAACGTAAAACCATGGTAATAATTGCTTGAGTTTATTTTTTTTGAGACCAACTATGGTGATGACTAGCAGGATAATTGCCGTTATAGAGATAGTTGATTTAGCATTCCAACGAGTCGTCATAAACAACGTCCAAATTGGTTCACTGATAACGTGTCCTTTACCAAATGGTGCCAGCAAGCCAGTTTTAGAAATCCGAATGATCCGATAAATTATCGGTAGACAGAGGACAACTGTTAAAAAAGCGGCGATGAGTAAATTTAACCAAGCTAAGTAATTCTTCTTAATAATTGTTTCAATTATTAAAAAAATACCAGCAATGATTGTGATAGCAATAGCACTTAGCAGGTGAGAATTGATGACAATAGTCATTAATAATGCTGTTTTGATAATTAAAGGTGGATCGATTTTATCACTTTCAATGGCATCTTTAAGTGTAAAGAGCAATGGAAAAGCAAAAATCATAACGATCGCTGTACCGGTTTGCATTTCACTAGTTAAATCTTTTATTGCCGAACCTGATAGGACAAAAATTGTTGCAGCTAAAATGGCGTTACGACTGTCAAAACGTTTGTTTAAGGAAATGAATGAAACGATAAATATTAAAGCATAAATCAACGTTTTAATCGCAATTTGTTGATGGATTGGCGTTAAGAAGTTTGTTATCCAAACAAAGGGCCAGAGCGTAAAATCGGGATACATGCCATTGACGGCTTGTCCAGTGTTGAAGAAGGTATTGAAATTGACCCAACTTGGCAGTGAATGTTGCTGAAAAGCCAGTCTGATTTCATAAATACGCTGGGAATGAAAGTATGTATCATACATGGAGACCATGTAATTAAAGTGGAATTGCCACAGTGTCCATGCTAATAAAACTACGAAAAATAATAGGGCAATAAAAATAGTTTGTAGAGCGGGTTTATTCTTTGAATTCAAAATTTCCCCTCCTAAATAAAATAGATATGTAGTGCTATTTAAAAATTCCGTCTCCAGAGCTGGGAAATATTCACAAGCTGTGCGGACCGGTTCGAGCCATAGTGCGGTCTCGAACCTCGGTTTGAAGCCTTGACACGGTTCGTCAAGTCTCCAAATACGCCCGTTGGTATAAGTACGGGAAATTCTTCCCGTGCTTATACCACTACCACGGCACACAAATATTTCCCAGCTCTTCCGACTAGTTCATGGTTATTAATTGAATGTAAAAGTGTTCAAATGTCTTTATATTCATGTTGGATATTTATAGTCGGCTATCAAATAGCACCATGTGTAATCCAAAGATTAATTATACTTCACTTGGGTTGGTTGAAGAAATAGCTTATGGTTAAAATCCATCAGAGTCACGCAACAGGTAATGTTATAAAATGTTTCTGATGGATTTTTAGCAAACAAAAAAGTCAGATATTTTCCGTTCGGAATTTATCTGACTTTTTTAATTTGAGAATTTTAAGCTGTCTTCTTATTATTTTTAATCAATAAAGCAAAAATCAAACCAATAATTGCCATGCCAAAGAAGAATGCGAAGACTTTTTGAAAACCGATTAAACCGGTATTGGCAGGTAAATGATGATTTTGATTAGTTGTAACCAAAATCAATGTTGCTAAGCTGACGCCTAATGAGCCGAGCAATTGACGAACGGTCGTGATGATTGCAGTACCATGAGGCAATAATTCTTCTGACAAAGAATTTCCACCCAAAGTTGTGGCAGGCATCATAACAAAGGCATTTCCTCCTTCAATTAATGCAGCAATCAAAATCATTGGCCAAATACTTAATTTCGTGTGGATGGCAAATAGTAAGAACCAACCGACAACAATCATTGACATACCGATTAATAAAGTCGATTTGAATCCGATTCGATCGGCAAGTTTACCAGTCAATGGATTCAAGATACTGAGGACGATGGCTGGTGGAACTAAAGCCAAACCTGACATTAGAACTGAAGTATGCAAGATATTTTGGTAATAGAGTGGGTAAATAATAGTCACGACAATCAGTGAAATATACGAGAATCCTGTTAGCAAAACTGCTAAGTCGAAATTGAAGTTTTTCATAACTTTCAAATCGAGTAGGGGTTCCTTTTTGGTTAACTGACGGTGAATAAATAAGAACGTTAATAAAAGACTGATGACGAGTAGAATCACCAAGTTAGTGCCAAAACTCTTAGTTGCTCCAGCTTGATTGACCACATAGAGCAGGCCAATGACACCAAGTAGGTAGACGGTTGAAATTAAATCTAAACTAGCTTTGTGACGAGGCATGACATCTTTGATATAAATAAGACCACTGATAAAAATTACGATCATAATTAACAAAAAGATGACGAATAGTCCTTGCCATTGAACAAAGTTTAGAACAATCCCGGAAATAATTGGACCACTAGCTAAAGCTGAGCCCATGACTAGACCGGCGTAACCCATAGTTGCACCACGATTTGATTCGGGTGTAATGGACATTAGAACAGATTGAAATGACGGGAATAAAACTCCAACACCGATAGCTTCTAAAGCCCGACCCAACATGGCGATGGGAAAGTTTGGTGCAATGATGATGACGAAAGTTCCGAGTGCAAAAATTGCGACAACACTTAAAAAGATTTTTTTGAATGAAAAGTTATTTAACAACCATGGACTGATTGGCATCATGATACACATAATCAGCATGAAACCAGTAGTTAACCATTGGATTGTGGGAGCCGTAACACCGAAGAATTTCATCAAGGTTGGATAGGCAGTTGATAGTGACGACTGACTGATTGACATTGTAAAAGTTCCGGATAACAAAGTGATGATGAATAACTTACGGGCCAGGCTATTTTGGATTTCACCTTTATTCATAAAAATACCCCTTTCTTTTGTTTAGTCTAATAACAATTTAAGGATAGCCTAAAATAAAAATGCTGTCCAATTGATTGATTAATTTATAACAATTTTGACAGTATTTTTAATGTCCATTATGTATTTAAGGTTCCCGTCTCCAGAGCTGAGAGCATTCATCTGCTACGCGGAACGGCTCGAGCCGAAGAGCGGTCTCGAACCTCGGTTGAAGCCTTGCAAAACCAGCAAGTCTCCAACACGCCCGGTGGTGATGAATGCTCTCAGCTCTTCCAACTCATTTGTTACAGATGTTTGTTTCAATTATATTTTGGTTTCAAAAGTGAATTCAACATAAAACATTTGAATGTTCCAATACTTAATTAATAACGGTTAATTAGTCGGAAGAGCTGGGAAATATTTGATTTTTAAAGGAACCAATCGCGGATACCATCTTTTATCATTTGCTTAGATCTATTAAATAAGTTTTGATGGTCAGTATTTTCTATTTCTTCATATAGGTGAGTATTTATTTTACTCAGAATATTGGCAAACTGATCAAGTTCTTCATCGGTCAAGGCATTTAAAAATTCGGGTACTGATGATTCCATAGTAGCTGTTTGGCGTCCTAAATCTGTTATCCGAATAATTGTCATACGGCGATCGGTTGTGGACTTTTCCTTGGTGACTAGTTGTTTTTTAACTAGTTTATTGACGAACTCAGCAGTTGACTGAGCGCTTAAGTCAAGTCGTGTAGCTAGTTCTTTTTGTGAAAGACCATCAGATTGTGACAGGGCGAGCAGAATTTTTCCCTGACCTTGAAACATGAATTTTCTTTCATCTTCATCGGTATTTCGGTGAGCAACTTTGTCAGCAACGTGACGTACCATACCGAACTCAATTAATTTTCCAGCGGCATTTTTTTGTTTAAGTAAATCGGGCATAAGTATTACCTCCAAAGGCTATTATACAGCTTAATAAAAAAATATTCAGGTAACCTGATTAAAATACTTGCATTTTTAGTCAGGTACCCTTATGATTAATTTTAATCAGGTAACCTGATGAATTAATAAAACAACGAGGCAATAAAAAATGACATTAAATAATGCAATCGAAGTTAGCCACTTAACAAAAAAATTTAACGATAAAACAGCAGTCGATGATATTTCTTTCAACGTCAAGCAAGGTGAGGTGTTTGGACTCTTAGGACCTAATGGTGCTGGGAAGACCACTACGTTGCGAATGATAACTACATTGTTAAAATCCACCAGTGGAACCGTAAAAATTTTTGGTCACGATACTGCTAGTGAGGGAAAGTTAGCCAGATCGATGTTTGGACTGACAGGGCAATATGCATCGGTTGACGAAGATATTTCCGCCCGTGAGAACCTGATGATTTTTTCAAGATTAAATGGATTATCACGAGCTGATTCCAAAAAACGGACTGAAGAGTTGCTAGAAGAATTTTCACTGGTCAATTCAGCTGACAAATCATTAAAAGATTTTTCTGGTGGGATGCGTCGCAGATTGGATTTGGCAGTCAGCTTAATTACTCGTCCAGCTCTGATTTTCCTAGATGAACCAACTACTGGATTGGATCCACGAACTAGAACACAGATGTGGGACACAATCAGGAAATTGGTGGCACAGGGTTCAACAATTGTATTAACAACCCAATATCTTGATGAGGCGGATCAATTAGCAGATAGAATAGCAGTTATTGATCATGGAAAACTGGTTAAGATTGGGACACCTTCAGAACTCAAGCAGCAGATTGGTGGAACTAATTTAAGTTTTACTGTGAGTGATGATCAGCAAGTTGATTCAACCGTTAAATTAGTTACCGATAAATTAGGCGCAACCGTTCATCTGGCAGGGCAACGCTTGAGTACCAATTTAGCTGGAGTTGAACAATTATCAAAATTATTGGCAACTTTACAACAGGATAAAATTTCAATCACCGACCTAACAGTTCAAGAGCCATCTTTGGATGACGTATTTATGAGTTTAACCGTTGGTAAAAATTAAAAAGGATAGAGGCTTTTATTATGGACGTACAAACACACCGTGGAAATTTAATTATGAATACTGCAACAATGGCTTACCGTAATTTATTAAAGACAATTCACAACCCAGATAGAATGATGGATGTTATTATTCAACCAGTCATGTTTATGTTGATGTTCGGTTACTTATTTGGGGGTGCCATCGCTGGTAACGTTAAAAATTATTTACCAACAATTGTTCCCGGAATTTTGATTCAAACAATGCTATCAGCTTCATCAGGTTCTGGTTCACAAATTAGAGAAGATTTGGATTCAGGAGTATATGATCGTTTTAAATCATTGCCAATGGCACATATTGCACCGTTAGCAGGTCAGCTTTTCGCTGATATTTTGCGCTTGACGATTGCTACAATAACTTCATTAACAACCGGATACATCATGGGATGGCGTCCAGCAGCAGGTCTCGGCGGAATTGTTGTCAGTGGATTACTTGCTATCTTTATCGGTTGGGCACTGTCTTGGATCTTTGCACTACTAGGGATGTTAGCTAAGAGTGCTACAACAGTTGAAAGTTTTTCTCTTATGATTATGTTGACTTTATCATTTTTATCAAATGCATTTATTCCAATTCACACATTGTCAAAAACTATGCAAGTCATCGCATATATGAATCCAATTACTTATGTGATCATTGCTATCAGACAAATTTTGGCAACGGGTCGATGGACAAATGAAGCATTCTTAGTATTATTTTTCGGAATTATGATTGTAGTTGTATTCGCTCCATTAACAGTTTGGGCATATAACCGTAATAATTAAAAAGCTATCATATGCAGATTATAATGAAATCTGTATATGATAGCTTTTTTGTTTCTTCAGGGTAAACAAAAAAACATGATCTCGATAATTTTATCGAAATCATGTTTTTTAACTAAAAGTAATTCTGGAAACGAGTTACAAGCGACAGATTTCTGTGCTTTGCTACGACTCCCAAACTATTTGCATAAGGCGCAAATAATTCGTGAGTCTAGGCAAATGCTCGAAATCTAAGCGGTCGCTCTCCACTCTCTTATTTCTACTTGTCAGCTTTGTTTGTCATAATATCATCAATCAAACCATAGTCTTTAGCTTCTTGGGCTGTCATGTAGTTATCACGATCAGTATCCTTTTGAAGTTTTTCGAATGTTTGGCCAGAATTATCAGCCAACATGTGGTTCAATCTCTTTCTTGTCTTCAAAATTTCTTGAGCAGCAATTTCAATTTCAGTCTGTTGACCTTGTGCGCCACCTAATGGTTGGTGAATAAGAACAGTTGAGTTTGGAAGTGCAAAACGTTTGCCCTTTGTACCTGATGACAAGATAACTGATCCCATTGATGCAGCTAATCCTGTAGCGATAGTTTGAACATCAGATTTAACAAAGTTCATTGTATCAACAATGGCTAAACCGTCGGTAACTGAACCACCGGGTGAGTTGATGTACATTGAAATATCCTTGTCAGAATCTTGAGCATCTAGGAATAGAAGTTCAGCAATGACTGTATTAGCCATTTGGCTGTTAACCTCACCAGATAGCATGATGATTCTATCTTTTAATAATCTTGAGTAAATATCATAGGCACGTTCGCCACGTGAGCTTTGTTCAATAACTGTAGGAACTAACATTTAAAATGCCTCCTGTTTTTAATTAGCACTCTTAATAGCACAGTGCTAATTTAGCATAATATGATTTGTGGGTCAACAAACAAACCTCAAAATATAAAAAAAATTAGGATTTGTACGATAACTTTTTCATTATCGCACAAATCCCATTTTTTTAATCATTGTTTGACTTGCTCTGAGACTTCTTTGGAATTAAAGCCTGATTTTACACGTGACCAGATAATGTGGAATGTGTAAGCAGATGTGAATGCTAGACACCATGTAATCAAGTAACAAACGACAATGGCAACGATTGGATGAGCCAAAGCCAAATTGTGGCCGAAGATTCTCCAGATGATCTGGAACCAGAAAACGTTTGATAGGTATGCACGGTAAGCATAGACAGCTAAGAAGTGAAATACAGGTAGAGCCTTGGAGTTGTTGCGCAAATGATACATTGATAATGCGGCAACTAAACTAATGACTAATAATGCATACAAAGTCATTGATGGCTTGTAGTAAGGAGCATTAGTCAATTGAACAGGGAATCCATAAGCTGATAGTTCACTGTTTGTCCAATAATAAACGGCAATGATTGCTACAGCTAGGAAAATCCAAGTCTTTCTAATAATTGTTTCAAATTTTTCACGATATACCCAAGCGATAACACCAAATATTCCATAAATAACGAAACTAACAAATAGTCTATCTAATAGGTACCAGTTAGTAGCTTGGGGTCCGTGGAATACGTTGGCATCGTAGAAGTATAGCCATGCCGCATAGCCGACAACTGTCAAAGCAATTGCCCAGATAGCATTAGTAGTACTTTTCTTGACCCAATGTCCGAGTGCCCAGAAGAATGGCATTAAAATGATAAATTGAAGCATCATAGTGTTATACCACAGGTGCGGTGCAGCATTACCATTTATAAAGTTCCATAAGAAACTGCCGACACTATTAAATTGGTTTACTTGTTGAACGTCTGGAAATATTAGTAAATACGCCAGTGTCCACCAAATTGTAGGTACAAAAAGAGCAGACCATTGTTTCTTCATATATCCACCGTAGTTATTCCAGCTGTTGTTGCCGGTAGTTCTGGTAGTTGTGTATAAAATACCAAAAATAAAGGCTGGAGCTGTGAATTTAACTAGATTATAAACAATCCCAATAAATGTTTGGGCGTTGTCTGGTGGATTAGTGCCTAGAACGACACCAAGAACAGTCTGCATCATAACGGCAGTACAAGCGAAGACTTTCATGTAGTCCCCGATATCAGCGGGTCTTGTATTGTCTAATCTTGAATTCATTAGTCATTTCCCCTTTTGTTTGATTGTGAGATCAACAAAAGGACTTCTTAGAAGTTAATATAATCGCTTCCAAAATAAATTGCAACTCAAATTTTTAATTCCGAACGTTGGAAACTCAAAAATAATTTGATTAATTCATTACTGATTTCGCGTTGAATGTTGGTCAAATTGCTAGCAGGTGAGCACAGAAAAATCGTTCTCTGCAACGGTTCGGGAGTCAATCTAGCTAGTTGAACTTGCTCATCAATAGTTTGCCAGGTTACTGAAGGGATGAAACTTAATCCAATACCAGCTTCAATAAGACCACGAATAGTTGCTGGATCGTCAGTTTCATACATGTAATTTAAAGAGATTCCTCGTTCGTTGAAATAACGGTCAATGGTATTTCGTAAAGGATTATTTTTAGTCAGACCGACAAATTTTTCGTTTTTAATTTCCTTTGGATTAATAAATTTCTTGGAATAACCAAATTTTGAATTCCAACCAACGAAGATTTCTTCTTTTAATACAGGAACATTTGTCAGATCCTTGAGTGGATGACTGGTAACGATAAAGTCGAATTGTTTAAAGTCAGCTTCTCTGATCGTATGCTGTGCCAGACTTAGCCTAACATTTGGAAACCTATCTTTGATATTGGTAACAATACTGGGAATAAAAGGAGATGCCACTTCCAACAAGATTGAAATAGGTTGATCGGAATTATCAACCCCGCCTTGAACAGCATTAACACCACGATCCAATTCTTTCAAACTATCATTAACATAGCTAAAGAATAATCTACCAGCACGATTTAGTTTTAGAGTTCTACCAGTTCGATCGAACAATTGAACCTGTAGTTCGTCTTCCAATTGTTTGATAGTTTTACTGACAGCTGGTTGTGAAATATAGAGTATTTCAGCAGCTTTGGTAATACTTTCTTGATTCGCAACGACTGCAAAGCATTTTAATTGCGTTAAATTCATCCCAATATCCTCCATTCATAACCATTTAGTTATGTATCATTCAATTTATGTATTATACACGTTATGATTACGCTTTTATACTAGGAAATGTGAGATCAGCAAATAAGGATGATTTGGAGGTGAATGTATGCGTACTTTATGGATATTCCCAGGACAAGGTGGACAACGTTCGGGGATGTTGGATAACGTACCACAGGATTTAAAAACTAAAGTTAAAGATTTGACTGGGGTTGAGTTGACCGATGATGAAGAGGCCTACAAAGATTCCATACAGATTCAATTAGGAATTTTGATTTTACAATTATTTAACATTAGACAGTTACACAGTATTGATGAAAAGCCTGATGTTGTTGCTGGACATTCTTTAGGAGTGTTTGGTGCCGCAGTTGCTGCTGGAGTTTTGACTGAAGAAGATGCAATTAAGATTGTCTTTCTTCGTTCAACCAAGATGAAGGAAGCTTATCCGGTTGGATATGGCATGGGAGCAATCGTTGGATTGACTCGTAAAGAAGTTACTGCATTAGTTGAAAAGGTTGATGCAACTGATGTTTATGTTTCAAATCAAAATTCAGAGTTACAGACAGCATTGTCTGGCTCGTTAGATGGTATCAAGAAAGTTTTGGCTTTAGCAAAAGGCAATGGTGCTCAAAAGGCACTTATCTTGAAGGTACCGAATCCATCACATTCACCGTTGATGCAATCAGCTGCTGATGCTTTGCAAGAAGCATTCAAGACAGTCGAATTGAAACGTCCCAATTGTACTTATCTAACTAATTACAACGGTCATGCCGTTCACACAGTAGATGAGGTCAAAAAGGACATGATCAACAATCTGATTTATCCGGTTTATTGGGACACGATGATGAGTGTTGCTAGTGAATTGGGTATTGATACAACGGTTGAAGTGATGCCCGGGCATGCATTCACCAAGTTGGTTCATTCTAAATTGCCTGATCTGAGAAATATTACCATGAGTGAAATGGGAATTGATGATACTGAATTTCTATTAAAAAAATGGAGGAAAATAAATGACTAAAAGAAGTTGGACTACACATCGTGATGCCAAAAACGCTAAGTTAGAAAAAGTTGCACCAATGATGGATGGTAAGTTTGTACAAACTGAAAACGCAAAGGAATTGTTGGAGGACTTAATTAACCCCGGCGACAAAGTTGTCTTGGAGGGAGATAACCAAAAGCAAGCTAGTTTCTTGTCAAAAGTATTAGCTTCGGTTGATCCAGAAAAAGTTCATGACCTACACATGATTATGTCATCTGTTTCAAGACCAGAACATTTGGATATTTTCGAAACAGGTATTGCTAGCAAGTTGGACTTTTCATTTGCCGGACCACAAAGTACTCGTATCTCACAAATGATTGCTGATGGAACAATGACCGTTGGTGATATTCATACATATCTTGAATTGTATGCACGTCTATACGTTGACTTGATTCCTAATGTCGTCCTAGTTGCTGCCGATAAAGTTGATCATGACGGTAACTTGTACACTGGTGCTAACACAGAAGAGACACCTGTAATCGTTGAATCAGCTGCTTTCAAAGACGGAATCGTTATTGTTCAAGCTAATGAAATAGTTGATAAAGTTCCACGTGTTGATATTCCTGGTGACTGGGTCGATGTTGTTATTCAAGCCGACCAACCATATCAACTAGAACCACTATTCACACGTGATCCACAAAATATTACTGAATTACAAATTCTGATGGGTATGATGGCAATCCGTGGTATCTATGAAAAACATAATGTACAAACAGTTAACCATGGTGTTGGTTTTAATACTGCCGCTATCGAACTATTGCTACCTACATATGGTGAACAACTAGGCTTGAAAGGCAAGATTGTTCCTAACTGGGAAGTTAACCCTACACCGACATTGATTCCTGCGATTGAAAGTGGCTGGGTCAAGACTATTCACAGTTTCGGTGGTGAAGTTGGTATGGAAAATTACATCGCTCACCGTCCTGACATTTTCTTCGTTGGTAAAGATGGAACAATGAGATCAAACCGTGCTTTTGGTCAAATGGCTGGTCAATATGCACTTGATATGTTCGTTGGTTCAACTCTACAAATTGATAAATATGGTAACTCTTCAACTGTTACAAATGGTCGTCTATCTGGATTCGGTGGTGCTCCTAACATGGGTAGTAACCCAACAGGCCGTCGTCACTCAACACCAGCATGGCAAAGTCTACGTCCGGACAATGATCCACTAGGTAAAGGACAAAAACTAGTTGTACAAATGGTTGAAACATTCGGTTCAAATAAGAAACCAGTTTTCGTTGACCACTTGGATGCTGAAGAAGTTAGAAAAGAAGCTAAATTAGCTAATGTTCCTATTATGATTTATTCAGAAGATACGACTCATATCGTTACTGAAGAGGGTATCGCATACTTGTACAAGACAGATAGTATGGCTGAAAGACAAGCTGCTATTGAAGCTATTGCGGGGGTTACACCAGTTGGATTGAGAAGTGATCCTAAAAAACTTGCTGACTTACGTGCACGTGGTATCGTCGCATTGCCAGAAGATCTTGATGTACATCGTAATGAAGCCAAACGTTCACTACTTGCTGCACAAACAATGGACGACTTAGTAAGCTGGTCAGATGGACTATACAATCCACCAGCTAAGTTCAGAAGTTGGTCATAAAATGCAAATTAAAACATCTGTTGCACAATTAGCAGTTGATGCTCTGAAGTGGGAAGTAAACTTTACTCCTAAGCCCGGATTAGTAGATGCATTATCCAATGGGTCACATGATGATATGGATTTAAATTTGTTCTTAAAGTCAGCTGATAGTTTACTATCGGGATTCCAACAGACAGCTGAAGTCAGTTTTGATCGAGACATCGATATTAGTTTACGTGAAGATATCGGTGCAATCGGTAGACAGACAGAGGCAGACATGTTCCAAGCAACTGATGGAGTTAATACTCACAAAGGCGCTATCTGGACAATGAGTCTGTTGATAAGTGCTGCAAGTGCATTGCAGACAAATGATATCGAACAAATATTACTATCGGCACAGTCATTAGCTAATTTACCAGATAAATATGTTCCACAGGCTGCTAAGAAAACTCATGGTATGGCAACAAAGAAAAAGTACGCCTTATCAGGAGCACGTGGTGAAGCTCAGAGTGGCTTTCCTAATATTAGAAAAGTTTTGAGTTACACGAATGATGCAGATGATTTGTGGATGCGTCGCTTGATGTTGTTATACAGCAACGTTAACGATACGAATATTGTTTATCGCAGTAATTTAAAAGTTCTACAAACATTGCAAAGAATTTCAAGAGAAATACTTGAGAGCAACACGCCGGTTATTGAAAATCCCAAATTCGTCGAGTTGGAGAAATTCGTCAGTGAGTACAATATTTCACCGGGTGGTTGTGCAGATTTATTTGCAGCAAGTTATTTTTTAGATAGTTTAGCGGATAGGGTAAATTAAGTATTCCGTCTACAGAGCTGGGAAATATTCTCTAGCTGTGCGGAACGGTCCAATCCAAAAGACGGTCTCGAACCACGGCACATAAATATTTCCCAGCTCTTCCGACTAATTAATTGTTAAATGTAAAAATATTCAAATATCTTTTATATTCAGTTCATTTTGGATACTGGAATGTAATTGATGCGAATATTTATAATAAATTATCAATAAGCACTATGAATTAATTTAAAAAATGTAGGAGAAAATTAAATGGAAAAATTACATTATAAATTTGAAACTAAGAATCCCATTCAAAAACCAGTTCACATTGGTGTAGTTGCTTCTGGTGACCTTGAAGTAATCTTTCGCCCAACAGATTCTGATGAAACTGTTGTAAGTATTGTTACTGGTAGTGATGGTTTTAAAGAAGTTTGGAAAAATGTTTTGGATCGTTTCTTTGCAAGATATCCAATTCAAGCAAATATCGAGATCAACGACTTCGGTTCAACACCTGGTGTTGTAAATCTTCGTTTAACTCAAGCAATGGAGGCATTACACGATGAAAAATAGTTTTGTTGAATTGCATGCACGTGAACGTGCTGAGGCATTGCTTGACGATAATGCCCGTGAATTAGTTGGACCACTTGATAATATGATTTCACCACACTTGGAGCCACAAGGTATCGTTCCTGAAAGTGATGATGGTGTAGTTTTAATGCGTGGCACTATCAATGATAAGAACGCTCTAGTTATTTCTATCGAAGGTAAATTCCAAGGCGGTGGTATTGGTGAGGTTAGTGGTGCCAAGATTGTTGCTGCATTGGAGAAGGCCTTAGAGGATAACAAGGCTGGCAAGACAATCTATCCAGTTATCGTTCTTGATACTGGTGGTGTTCGCCTACAAGAGGCTAACTATGGTTTGCTTTCAATTTCAGAAATTCAAAATGCAGTTATTGCATTGAAGAAGTATGTTCCAGTTATCGGTCTAGTTCCTGGACGTGTTGGTTCATTCGGTGGTATGTCAATTACTGCTTCAATCCTTTCATATTTAATTGCTACTAAGAAAGCTAGAATCGCTCTAAACGGACCAGAAGTTATCGAACAAGAAGCTGGTGTTCGTGAGTTCGATTCCAGCGATAAAGATTTGATTTGGAATACTTTGGGTACTAAGCAAAGATTAGCAACTGGACTTGTTGATGAAGTTGTCGATGATACAGTTGATGACATTAAAAAGTCAGTTTCAGATGCTATCGACGCTAAAAAAGATGCTCACAGAACTGAACATGTCGATTTCTACCTATCATTGTTAGATCAACTTGATCCTAGCAAGAAACTTGATATCGAAGGATATCGTAAGCTTTACCCAGAAATTAAGGCTGAAAAACATGTTATTGCTGATGCGGTTGAAGGAAACGAACCAGGTACAAAGAGCCGTGGTCGTCTATGGTTTGAAAAACTAACAGGCGTCAAGAACGCCAAGAGTTCTGTATCTACAGTTTTGCACGCTGAAAAAGATGGTAAGGAATACGTTGCCATTGTCCCAGATGCTGACAACAAGTTCCCACGTGTTCGCGATGGTGAAGTAGGTCTTGAAGAAGGATTTGCTGTTGCAAGTATCGTCAACAAAGTTGTTGCTGATGATGCCGATAAGGATGTAAAACGTCCTATCATTATGGTTGTTGATGTACCTAGTCAAGCCTATGGTTATCAAGAAGAGTTAATTGGTATCCACGTTGCCCTCGGTTCAAGTGCTGCTGCCTATGCTAAAGCTCGTCAAGCTGGACACCCAGTTATCGCCTTTATTCCAGGGGATGCTGTCTCAGGTGGTTTCTTAGCACATGGTCTACAATCAAATAGATTAATTGCCTTAGACGATACATCAATCACTATCCAAGCTATGTCAAAGGCTAGTGCTGCACGTATTACACAACGTACAATCGCTGAACTTGAAGAAGCTACCAAGCATGTTCCAGCTATGGCTTACGATATCGACAATTATGAAAAACTTGGTGCTCTTTACAAACTAGTTAAGGGTATCGGTTCATATGAAGCTACTGATGAAAATCTGGCTAAGATCAATTCAATTATTGACGAAGCAATCCAAAGTACTGTTGGCAAACCAGCAGATTTACACTTCCGTTACGAAACACCTATCGCTGTTGAAAGTGGTCGTAAGGCTACAAATGCAGTTCGTAAGGCAGTCTTTGAACAATGGAACGCATAGAATTTTCACCGCATAATTTGGTTAAAATTGATCCAGAGGAATTTTTCAGTGATGAGAAAGAGCCTGAATGGGTGGTCGATAGTTTGACCAAAGTACCGTTGGTAATCATTCGTCGTGGAAATATCGTTGACGCCAAAGTACCTGTAGGTGTCAGAGGTGTTAAACGTGAACAGAGATTTGCTGGATATATTCCTGTTAAAGCCGTGGTATCAGAAAATATAATCACTCCGGATTCACTAATACACGATACGTGGGATGTACTTTCAAAAAGCCGTCGAGAGTTACCAGCAATCAATGCTTTACCAAAAATTGTTCCTATTATGAACGAGTATAAGTGGGGCATTGGCGGTAGCGTTGGCTTTGAATTGGCCAGTCAACAAGCAACTGCTAAAAATAGTAGTGACCTGGATTTGATTTTATATGAAGAAAATCATCTATCACGTGAAGAGGCAAGTGCGCTTCTAAAACAGCTTAATCAATTTGGAGTTCACGCGGATTTACAAGTTGTTCATGGTCAAAAAGGCTTTTCATTAGAAGAGTTTGTAAATAATACTAGTAAAACGATATTAATTAAGACCGCTAATGGACCAAAACTTTCGAAAAATCCGTGGACAGAAATAGAGAAGGATTAAAAATCTTGGATAATTTTCCAAGATTTTTTTGGTAGACAATGAAATTTTTAACAGATGACAAAATTAAATTGGATTATAACGTTTACGGAACCGGCAAGCCAGTTGTCTTGATTGCTGGCTTTGGGGGCTATCAGCAGATATGGAAATTACAGATTGAATATTTGGTAAATATGGGTTATCAAGTGATAACATATGATCATCGAAATCATGGTGCATCGCAACGAACTAATCAGGGATTAAATATCACGCGTTTAATTACTGATTTACATGAGTTGATAGAATTTTTGCAGTTTGATAAACCTTTGTTGATTGGTCACTCCATGGGGGCAAGTATTTGTTATGGCTTTTTAGCGAGATATGAAAATGTGGCAGCAGTTATGGGCATCGACCAAACAGTCAAAATGTTAAATGATGCCAATTGGAGTTACGGATTTATGAATATTAATAAAGATAATTATCGTTTTGCAACTGCCACAGCTGCCAATGTTCATGAGACTTTGAGGGGAATAGATCCACGTATCATATCAGATTTAAATGATGCTAAGAATAAGAATCCTTTTGATAGAAGTTCAAATCTACCTTTACTATACGATCATGTAACAAAAGATTGGCGAGAGGCGTTGGAGAAAAGCAGTCATCCAGTTATGCTGGTTGCCGCCCAAGATAGTCCATATTATAATTCTGATTTTGCGAAGGTGATGTCTGATTCATGTAATAATGTCACATCTGCTGTGGTAGATAATTCTGGTCATGATATTATGGCCGAAGTTCCTGACCAGTTCAATCAGTTGTTGCGTCATTTTGTATTGTCTAATCGAAGATATCAATAATTCTTGTAGGATAGGCGAGAACTTCCATATAATCACCTATATCAGTAGTTCGGAGATGATTTGGCTGGTTCATTTAATACAACTTTCTTTCATTATTCATAGTTACATCATATAAAACTTAAAAACTAAAAAATAAGAGGATATTTCGGATGTAAAACCCGAAGTATTCTCTTATTTTCTATGGATAATATTCTGCTTAAGCTCTAATTAAATTAGAAATGCTGATTTATCAACACTTACAAGTGAAACTTTGTGAAACAAATGCGCCATGCGGGAGTCGAACCCGCATTTCAGGAACCGGAATCCTGCGTGCGATCCATTACACTAACAGCGCCTTACTCTCATGCCACTATCTTATTCTATCGCACACCCGTGTAAAAAGTAAATCATGAAAAAAATAATATAAATTTAACTTTTTGCGACCATATGACTTGATATTTTCACAAGAGAGTTTATACTTATAACTGTGCTTAAGAGATGGATTTAATTCATCTGGGCTTTTATTTTTTGAGTACATGGGTCGTAAATGGACATACAGGGACAGTAATTGCCCCATGGAGTATATCAAATGACTAATAATGAAGATTTAGAATTGCTGGATTTAGTTGCCCCAGACTTCATTAAGACTCTGGAAAAGCGATTTAAAATACTTCAGAGTATCTCATTAATGGAGCCGGTCGGACGCAGAGTGTTAGCCGATGATCTTAACATCACTGAACGTGGTTTAAGAACTGAAACCGATCTACTAAAGAAACAAGGTTTACTTATTTCTTCAAAATCTGGGATGTCTTTGACAAGAACAGGTAGCGACGTAGTAGCTCGATTGACCGATGTATTAGCTAATTACCAAGGAACAGCTCTTTTAGAGAAGCAGTTGAGCCAGAAGCTTGGAATTAGTCGTTGTATCGTTTTACCTGGTAACGCTGATAAGCAATATCGGGTGGTTGATTCATTCGGAAGAAGACTTAATCAACTATTAGGATCACTTTTACCATCTGGACAGTCAATGATTTCTGTCACTGGTGGAAGTACCTTGGCACGTGTAGCTCGAAATCTTTCACCTGATTTATCGAAAAATCGTCAGTTGGTATTTGTGCCAGCTCGTGGTGGAGTAGGTGAGTCGGTAACGATTCAAGCAAACAGTGTCTGTGCAGAGATGGCCTTGAAAACTCAAGGTCAGTACCGAGCTATGTACCTTCCTGAGGACATTAGCGAAAAAAGTTTTGAATCTTTGCAAAAAGAGACTTCAATTAAGTCGGTTCTTGAACTAATATATAGAAGTAATGTTGTGATTCACAGCATTGGCACGGCAAGTATTATGGCCGACCGGAGAAATCTTTCCGAAAAGGAACAAAGTATTGTTGACAGTGGTAACGCTGTTTCTGAAGCTTTTGGTGATTTCTTTGATCGAAGTGGTAAACTTGTATATAAGGTACCTAGGATTGGACTTCACGTCCAGGACCTTGATAAAATAGAACATGTGATTGCAATTGCCGGTGGTCAAAGTAAGGCTGAAGCAATTCAATCATATATGAAAAACGCACCTCATCATACAGTATTAATTACTGATGAAGGTGCCTCAAAGCTGATTTTAAGGGATAACCCTTTAAAATAATATTTTTTTGATTTCCTGAAGGAGGAATTTTTGTATGACTACAAAAGTTGGTATTAATGGATTTGGCCGTATCGGTCGTTTGGCATTCCGCCGTATCGCTGCACTTCAAGCAGCTGGCAAGACAGATTTGGAAGTTGTTGCAATTAACGATTTAACTTCACCTGCTATGCTTGCTCACCTATTGAAGTACGATACTGCTCATGGTAACTTCGAAATTGACAAGATCACTGCTGAAGATTCAGCTATCGTTGTTGATGGTAAGAAGATCCCTGTATATGCTGAAATGAACGCTGCAGACCTTAAATGGGTTGCTAACGACGGTGTTGACATCGTTCTTGAATGTACTGGTTTCTACACATCATCAGAAAAAGCACAAGCTCACCTTGATGCTGGTGCAAAACGTGTATTGATCTCAGCTCCATCAGGTAACATGCCTACAGTTGTTTACGGTGTTAACGATGACGTTCTTACAAACGACGTTAAGATTGCTTCAGCTGGTTCATGTACAACAAACTGTCTTGCACCTCTAGCAAATGCCGTAAACGAAGAATTCGGTATTAAAGCTGGTACAATGACAACTATCCATGCTTACACAGCTACTCAAAAACTTCAAGATGGTCCAGAACGTAAAGGTAATGTTCGTGCTGCACGTGCTGCTGCTGCTAACATCATCCCTCACTCAACTGGTGCTGCCAAAGCCTTAGGTATGGTTGTTCCTGCATTGAAGGGTAAGCTTGATGGACATGCACAACGTGTTCCAGTTATTACTGGTTCAGTTACAGAATTAGTTGCAACTCTTGGTAAAGAAGTTACAGTTGACGAAGTAAACGCTGCTGTTAAGAAGTATACAGAAAACAACCCTTCATTCGGTTACAACGATGATGAAATCGTATCTTCAGACGTTATCGGTACATCATTCGGTTCAATCTTTGACCCAACACAAACACAAATTGTTGGTTCAGGTGACTCACAAGTTGTAAAGACTGTTGCTTGGTATGACAACGAATCAGGATTTACTGCACAAATGGTTCGTACACTTGAAAAATTTGCTACATTAGACTAATCAATTAGTTTAACTAGTAACTAATTTAAGATAAAACCTAATTTAGTGTGATTTAAATTGGCGGAGGGAGGATAACTCCTTCCGCCTTTTTTTAAGGAAAATATTGGAGGATTTATTTACAATGGCTAAACTTATTGTTTCTGACGTTGACGTAAAAGGCAAAAAAGTCTTGATGCGTGTAGATTTCAACGTTCCTATTAAAGATGGTGTTGTCGGCGATACAAACCGTATCGTTGGTGCTATCCCAACAATCAAATATGTTTCAGAAAATGGTGGAAAGGTTATCTTGCTATCTCACTTGGGTCGTATTAAGAGTGATGAAGACAAGAAAGCTTTGTCATTGAAGCCAGTTGCTGCAAAACTTCAAGAATTAAGTGGAATGCCTGTTAAGTTCGTACCTGTTAACGAGGGTAAAGAACTTGAAGATGCTGTTAACGAATTAAAAGACGGCGAAATTCTACTTATGGAAAACACACGTTTCCAAGATATCGACAACGATTTCGGCAAACGCGAAAGCAAGAACGATCCTAAACTTGGCGAATACTGGGCATCACTTGGTGACGTATTTATCAACGATGCTTTCGGTACAGCCCACAGAAGCCATGCTTCAAACGTTGGTATTTCAACAGCTATGAAAGCTGCTGGCAAGCCCGTTGCTGCTGGTTTCTTGATGGAAAAGGAAATCAAGTTCTTAGGTAACGCCGTTGCTAACCCTGTACACCCATTCGTAACAATTCTTGGTGGTGCTAAGGTTTCAGATAAGATCGGTGTTATTGAAAACTTAATTCCAAAATCAGACCACATTATCATCGGTGGTGGTATGGCTTATACATTCTTAGCTGCACAAGGCCACAAGATTGGTAAGTCACTATTCGAAGCAGATAAAGTTGACCTAGCTAAGGACCTCCTTCAAAAAGCTGGCGACAAGATCGTACTTCCTGTAGACCACATTGTTGCTAAAGAATTCTCAAACGATGCTGACGCAACAACTACTGATGGTGTTGATATTCCTGATGACGAAATGGCTCTTGATATCGGACCTAAGACAGTTAAATTGTTCCAAGACACTCTAAAGGGTGCTAAGACTGTTGTATGGAATGGACCAATGGGTGCATTCGAAATGAGCAAGTTTGCTGAAGGTACTCTAGAAGTTGGACGTGCTATGGGTAACTTGTCAGATGCTATTACTATCGTTGGTGGTGGTGATTCAACTGCTGCTGCTAAGAGTCTTGGTATTGCTGATAAGCTAACACACATCTCAACTGGTGGTGGTGCTTCACTTGAATATCTAGAAGGTAAGACATTACCTGGTATCGATTCAATTACAAACAAATAGTCATTAAGGAGAAATATTTATGCGTACACCTATTATTGCGGGTAACTGGAAGATGAACAAAAATCCTAAAGAAACCCAAGAATTTTTAGACGGTATCAAAGGTAAATTGCCAGAATCTGGCGTAGAAACTATTATTGGTGCTCCAGCCATTGACCTTACAACACTTGTTGCAGGTGCCGAAGGTACACCATTAAAGACTGCTGCTGAAAACTCATACTTTGAAGAATCTGGTGCATTTACTGGTGAAACTTCACCTAAGGCTCTTGACGAAATGGGTATCGACTATGTAATTATTGGTCACTCAGAAAGACGTCAATACTTCGGTGAAACTGATGAAGACATCAACAAGAAAGCTCACGCTATCTTGAAGAACAACATGTTGCCTATCATCTGCTGTGGTGAAACTCTAGAACAACGTGAAGCTGGCAAGGCTGAAGACTGGGTTACTGGTCAAATCGAAAATGCTGTTAAAGGCATTTCTGCTGATGATTTAGCTAAATCAGTTATCGCTTACGAACCAATCTGGGCTATCGGTACTGGTAAGACTGCTTCTGCTGATCAAGCACAAGAAATGGTTCATGTAATCCGTGAAAAGGTTGCTAGTCTTTACGATGCAGATACTGCTGACAAAGTACGTATCCTTTACGGTGGTTCTGTTAAACCAGCCAATGTTAAAGAATTAATGGCTAAAGAAGATATTGATGGTGGACTTGTTGGTGGTGCATCAATGGATCCAGAATCATTTATCGCTTTAGCAACTTTCAATAAATAATAACTTTGCTGTTAGATATTTATTTTAAGCGTTAAAAAGGTTAAAATTAGTTTGTAATAAAATCATAAAGGAGATTTTTAAAATATGTCTGTAATTACTGATGTTTTAGGCCGTGAAGTTCTTGATTCACGTGGTAACCCAACTGTTGAAGTTGAACTATATACTGAATTAGGTGGCTTTGGCCGCGCACTTGTTCCATCAGGTGCTTCAACTGGTGAACACGAAGCTGTTGAATTACGTGATGGCGACAAATCACGTTTTGGTGGCAAGGGTGTTCTTAAAGCCGTTGCTAACGTAAACGACAAGATTGCTAAAAAGGTTATCGGCATGGATGCTACTGACCAACGTGCAATTGACCAAGCAATGATCGACTTAGATGGTACACCTAACAAGGGTGAACTTGGTGCTAACGCTATTCTTGGTGTTTCACTAGCTGCTGCTCGTGCTGCTGCTGACGAATTAGGTCTTCCATTGTACGAATACCTTGGTGGTCCTAATGCTCACGTAATGCCAACACCTATGATGAACGTTATCAATGGTGGTAAGCATGCTGACAACAACGTTGACTTCCAAGAATTCATGATCGTTCCCGTTGGTGCAAAATCAATGCGTGAAGCTGTTCGTATGGGTTCAGAAACATTCCACTCACTTAAAGCTGTTCTTGAGAGCCGTGGCTTGAACACAGCCGTTGGTGATGAAGGTGGATTTGCTCCTGACCTTGAAAACAACGAAGCTCCTTTCAAGATTTTGGTTGAAGCTATTGAAAAGGCTGGTTACAAACCTGGCGAAGACGTTGCTATTGGTTTTGACTGTGCTTCATCAGAATTCTACAATGCTGAAACACACAAGTACGAACTAAAGGGTGAAGGCGAAAACGGTGCTGTTCTTTCAACAGACGAATTTATCGACTTGCTTGCTGGTATCGTTGACAAGTACCCAGTTATCACAATCGAAGATCCTATCGATGAAAATGAATGGGAAGACTGGCAAAAAGTTACTGCTAAACTTGGTAAGAAAGTACAACTTGTTGGTGATGACTTGTTCGTTACAAACACAGACTACTTGAAGAAGGGTATTGAAATGGGAGTTTCAAACTCAATCCTTATCAAGCTTAACCAAATCGGTACACTTACAGAAACATTCGAAGCTATCGAAATGGCTAAAGAAGCTGGATTTACAGCCGTTGTTTCTCACCGTTCAGGTGAAACAGAAGATACTACAATTGCTGACCTTGTTGTTGCTACAAACGCAGGTCAAATCAAGACTGGTTCAATGAGCCGTACAGACCGTATTGCTAAGTACAACCAATTGATGAGAATTGAAGATCAACTTGGCGACCAAGCTGAATACAAAGGTGTAAAGAGTTTCTACAACTTGAAGAAATAATTACAAATAAGTAATGAATTAAACAGCCTTAGGGCTGTTTTTTTTGTACAATAAAATAGTAAGTTTAAGAATCTTGGCTATTTAAAAATGGCCGCCGGAGCTTGGCAGTAATGCTAGCCTGCGATGTGACCGACTCGAGTCTCAATTTTGAGCTTCGCAGGGTACGCGAATCTCAAAATACGTCAGTGGAGTAAGGATTAAAGTCCTAACACCACTTGCACTGCAGGCTACATTACTGCCAAGCTTCGGCTCTGGTATTTTTAATTAACTAGAGTTTTAAACCAAATTTGTATTAGTGAGTATAAATACGAACTAAAATATCCTAATTGTATTTAAATGTTTAATATTGAAGTAGCAACCTTATTGTGGGTTTAATTTTTGGAACTAAAGTATATGTACGGATGGGATATTTAATTATCCATTTGTTCCATTAATTCCAAACCAAGGAACAGTAACCCTAGCTGGAAGTTGAAAGAGAATTTCACGTGCAGTGGAAGTGGCGTTATGGCTTTAGCCATTACACCACAGGACGATTTTGAGACTTGCGGGGCTGTGCAAGGCTCAAAATCGAGGGTCGAGACCGAACTGTGGCTCGAGCCGGTCCCACAGCAGGCAAAAATTCTCTGTCAACCGGAAGCGGCATCATTCAATCAACTAATGTACAATAATAATATAGAAACAAAACATTTGGAGGAAACGAATATGACCTTAAAAATTGCATTTATTGGTTTTGGTAAATCAGCCAATCGTTACCACTTGCCTTATCTTAATATCCGGGATAATTTCCAAGTTAAAACTGTCTACACTCGTAAGGCAGTCAATGAAGAACTTGCTAAGCCTTATCGCGACAAGGGCGTTAACTTTACCAATGATTTAGCCGATATTTTAAATGATCCAGAAATTGATTTGGTAACCATTTGTACCCCTGCACAAACACACTATGATTTAGCTAAACAAGTTATTGAGGCCAAGAAGTCCGTTATTGTTGAAAAGCCTTTTGTTGATACTTTGGATCATGCCAAGGAATTGATTCAATTGGGTAAGGACAACGATGTTTTAGTTATGCCTTATCAAAACCGCCGTTTCGATGGTGATTATTTGGCTGCTAAGCAAGTTATCGACCAAGGATTTTTGGGTGATATTGTTGAGGTTGAATCACATATTGATTATTACCGTCCTAATACCGTTAACGCCAAGGGTACTAAAGAACAAGGTGAATTTTACGGCTTAGGGATTCATTTGATGGACCGGATGGTTGCTTTGTTTGGTCGTCCTGACAAAGTGGTTTATGATATACGTAACACTGAAGTGCCTGATGCGGTCGATAATTACTTTGATGTTGATTTGCATTATGGTACACAGATGAAAGTTAAAGTTAAGGTCAGCACCGATGTTGCCGAAGATTATCCACGTTTTATCGTGCATGGAATGAATGGTTCTTTCATTAAATATGGTGCCGATCAACAGGAAAATGATTTGAAAGCTGGTATTATGCCTGGTACTCCTGGTTTTGGTGAAGACAGTCCAATTTATTATGGTATTGCCAAATATCGTAATTCTAATGGCGATTGGATCAAGAAACAGATTAAGACGCCACTAGGGGATTATGGTTTGTACTACGATTCGGTTTACGATACTTTGGTTAATCACAAAGCACGTTTAGTAACTGATGAAGAAATTTTGACTGATATGGAGTTACTTGAGGCTGGTTTCTATCAACCGGCACCATCTGTTTATGATGTTCCAAAATTAGATTTATAGTTATAGGGGAGAAAAATGAAGTTAGCGTTCACTGATAATGAAAAATTAAAACTGACGGCTGAAGGAATATTGGTGGGGATTCTTTCCGGCTTAGTAGTCAGTATGTTCCGTTGGTCAATTGCACATTCTTTGAGGGTGTTTCAAGGACTATATATTGCGGCCAGAACTAATGTGGGATTAGTCGTTGGTCTAGTAGTGTTGATGATTGCCATTGCCCTGTTTGTTGGCTATTTACTGAAAAAAGAACCTGATATTTCAGGATCAGGTATTCCCCAAGTTGAAGCGCAACTGGGCGGCGAAATGCAGATGCATTGGTGGTCAGTTTTGTGGCGCAAATTTGTTGGTGGGATTTTGAGTATTGGACCAGGATTATTTCTTGGTCGTGAAGGTCCATCAATTCAGTTAGGTGCCGCTATTGGTCAAGGTGTTGGTGATTTAACGCATGATAATGTCGGAGTTAATCAGCGAGTTTTGATTGCTAGTGGGGCAGCCGCTGGATTGTCAGCAGCTTTTAGTGCGCCAATTGCTGGAGCGATGTTTGTTTTGGAGGAAGTTTATCATAACTTTTCTCCATTAGTATGGATCACATCTTTGGCCAGTGCTGTCAGTGCCAATGTGATTGCCTTGTATGTGTTTGGTTTACAACCAGTTTTACAAGTGCCATATCGATTTAGTTTGCCAATTAAGTATTACTGGCATTTAGTTATTTTAGGAATTATCCTTGGATTAATGGGACGTTTGTATCAAGTTTGTACCTTAGCAATGCCTGCAGTATTCAATTGGACTCGCTTGCCACGTTACATTCAATGTATTATTCCATTGATTTTGATTGTTCCGTTGGGAATGTGGGTGCCACAATTTATCGGTGGTGGTAATGAAATTATCGTCAGTTTGCAAAATTATGGTCCTAGTTTGGGATTAATGGCTGGATTGCTAGTTATACGTTTTGTCTACTCAATGATTTCTTACGGTTCCGGAGTGCCTGGTGGTATCTTCTTACCAATTCTAAATTTAGGTGCTATTATCGGTGCACTTTATGCGATTGCAATGCATCAAATGGGCTTGTTGCCACTGTATTTTGAAAGTAATTTGATTATCTTTGCGATGGCTGGTTACTTTGCATGTATCAGTAAGGCCCCATTTACAGCTATTATCTTGGTTACAGAAATGGTCGGTTCACTGAAACACTTAATGCCACTAGCTGTGATATCATTAGTAGCGTATATTGTCGTCGATCTCTTAAACGGAGCTCCAATTTATGAAGCCTTGAAAGAACGCCTTAATATCAATTCGTCGTATCTCAATCGTGTCAGCAAGTTCAATGATCGACTTGAGATTCCAATTTATGAAGGTAGTTCGATCGATGGTAAATATATTCGAGATATTCCTTTTCCAAAAAATATTTTAGTTGTTTCAATTTACCGTGGTGAACGGCAATTGATACCTCGTGGCGATACTTTAATCAAAGCTGGCGACCGTTTAATTTGCATGGTCAATGCTGGTCAACGAGCTAAAGTGTCTGAAAAGCTAAACAATTTGTTTAAAGGAATGGACTAGAAATTTGACTCCATTTATGTTATTGTTTTAGGAGTGATTTCAGCTTTTTTTAACACCATGAACGGAGGTTTTACAGGTGTATAACATTATCGAAACATTGTTGATAATCGTATCCATTTTGATAGTAATTGCCGTGTTAATGCAACCAACAAAGCAACAAGATGCTTTGAATGCATTGTCTGGTGGTGGTGGGGACCTATTCAGCAACCAGAAGAAACGTGGTTTTGAAGCCTTCATGGTTAAGGTTACCTACGTTTTACTAGTATTGTTCTTTGTGTTCTCACTCATACTAGTATACTTATCATCTCACTAAGCAATTTATCCTCCTGAAAGTTACTCAGGAGGTTTTTTGTTATAAGGAGCAAAATAGTATGAAAATATTACGACCCAAACCATTCTATTTTGATAGTGGATCGACAGCAGTCTTGTTGTTACACTCGTTTTCAGGTACTTCCAATGATATGCGACTACTTGGTCGTTTTCTTGAAAGAAGTAATTATTCGGCGTATGCACCAATGTTTGCCGGACACGGAACAGCTGAACCGTTGGATATTTTAGAACTCGGTTCGCCTGAAAAATGGTGGCAACAGACTCAAGAAGCAATTCAATTTTTACAGGAACAACAGAAGACTCAAATCTATGTCTTTGGACTGTCGCTCGGTGCCATCTTCGCTACGAAAGCTTTGGAGAAAATTCCTGAAGTTTCTGGAGGCGGAGTCTTCGGATCGCCATTAGGTAGTACAGGATATCGTGGAATCAAGGAAGCCTTTTTGACTTATGCGAAAAAGGTGTATTCTGTTCAACAGGACTTAACAGAAATTGAAATTGATTCTAAAATGAGAATTGTAAGTTCCAAAATTGATGCTAAGTTGACTGAGATTAGAAAAACTTCCGTCGGTGTAACAAACCAATTAGCTGAAATAAAGCGACCATATTTTATTGGTCAAGGTACGAACGATAAATTAGTTAATCCGGCCGTTGCAACAGAAGTAGCTAAGGACGTTAAAACATCACAGCTACATTTATATAATGCAGGGCATGTTTTAACTATCAACCACGCACATTCTCAACTCGAGAGTGACGTGTTAAAATTTTTAGAAAATAATTGAGGATAGAAATGCCAGATAAAGATAATAAATTAATTGCAGATATATTAGAGGTTTTCAGAAGCAATCCTGATCGCCGCTATAAGTCTGAACAGATTGAAGACGTGCTAAGAATGCATGGAGCATCAGCTTTCAAACGCGTTGTTCAAGCTATAGCTGTCTTAGAGGGTGAAAGTAAAATTACTTTGACCAACAAAGACGAATTCAAGATGGCCGCACCAGAGACTGTCGTTGAAGGAACATTTAAGGGTAATGATAAAGGATTCGGTTTCGTTAGATATGACGAAGTTGACCCAGATGCTTTCATTGCCAGAACTAATACGATGTTTGCTGTTAATGGCGATACCGTTAAAGTTAAGATTACTAAACCTTCAAATCCTTGGATCGACAAGGGACCAGAGGGAGAAATTATTGAGATTGAAGAACGTTCATTAACTAAGGCTGTTGGTGAATTCCACGCTTATAGTGATGCTCAAGTTGAAAAGACTGGCCATTACGGTTATGTTCAAAGTCATGAAAAGAAGATTGCTTCTTATATGATTTTCATCTCTGACAAGGGACTACACCCACAAATTGGTGATATGGTTCAAGTTTCTATCGATGAATATCCTAATGTTAAGCACCCTCAAAGTATGGAAGGTACAGCACTAGAAGTTATCGGTAATAAGAACGACCCTGGTGTCGATATTATGTCAATCGTTGTTGATAATGATATCAACCCTGAATTCCCTAATGAAGTGTTGAAAGAAGCTGAAAAGGTTCCTGATCACGTCTTAGATTCAGATCGTGTTGGTCGTAAAGATTTAACTGAAAACATGGTTATCACAATTGATGGGGACGACTCAAAGGATTTCGATGATGCCGTTGGACTAGATATGTTGCCAAACGGAAACTATCATTTGGAAGTCGACATCGCCGATGTTACTCACTATGTTAAAGAAGGTTCTCCACTTGATGAAGAAGCTTATAGTCGTGGGACAAGTACTTACTTGGTTGACCGAGTAATTCCTATGTTGCCATTTAGATTGTCAAACGGTATTTGTTCATTGAACCCTGGTGAAGACCGTTTAGCTTTGACATGTGAAATGGAAATCGACCACGAGGGTAATGTTGTTAAACATGATATTTATCCTAGTGTTATCAGATCTAAGTATCGTATGACTTACAACAACGTTAACGAAATTCTTAAGGGCGACGAAGAGTTGACTGAAGAATACGCTCCAGTTGTACCAATGCTAAAGGAAATGGCTGAACTACATGAAATTTTGTTCAACAAGCGTCATGAACGTGGTGCCATTGATTTTGAAGAAACTGAAGCACAAATTATCGTTGATGAAAATGGTAAGCCTATCGATATTAAGTTAAGAGAACGTGGAACATCTGAAAAGATGATCGAATCATTCATGTTGGCTGCTAATGAAACAGTTGCTGAACACTACAATGTTAAACATGTTCCTTTCTTATATCGTGTCCACGAAAAGCCTGATGAAGAAAAGGTTAAGAACTTCTTTGAATTTGCTGCTGCTATGGGTGTGCAAGTTAAGGGTAATTTGAAAGAAATTACTCCTAAGATGTTCCAAAACGTTTTGGCAAGTGTTGTTGGTACTCCTGAAGAACAGGTTGTTACAATTATGTTGTTGAGAAGTTTACAACAAGCTAGATATTCTGACGAACCCCTAGGTCACTTTGGTTTAGCTGCTAAGTACTATACTCACTTTACATCTCCAATCAGACGTTACCCTGATTTGACAGTTCACCGTATGATTCACAGTTATGCTGAAAACGGCTTTACTGACGAGGAACAAACTAAGTGGGGCAACAAGCTTAAAGATATCGCTGAACACACATCTGGTCGTGAAAGAATTTCTATTAACGCTGAACGTGCTGTTGACGATTTGAAGAAGACTGAATACATGGCTGACCAAGTTGGAAATACTTTCGATGCTGTTGTTAGTTCTGTAACTAGTTTTGGGATGTTCATTCAATTGGATAATACCGTTGAAGGTTTGATTCATATTTCAAACATGAAGGATGACTTCTATGAATATGATGAAAAGAGTATGTCAATGCATGGCCGTGGAACTGGTAAGACCTTTAGAGTTGGTGAACCGATTAAGGTTAAGCTTATCAGAGCCGACGTTGAACATCGTCAAATTGACTTTGAGCGTGTCTTGACTCCAGAAGAACAAGAACAAGCAGATAAGCGTGAAGCAGAATTTAAGAAGAAACGTTCAATGCAACATGGACGCGGACGTGGTGGTCATGGTCGCCACAATGATAATAATAAAAACCATGGTGATAAGAATAGCCATAAGAGACGTGGTAAATACGAAAGTCGGTGATTCTTTTGAAGAAACATCATACAAAAGCTGCTAATGAAGTAGCTAATAATCGTAAAGCTCGTCATGATTATAATATTTTAGAAACATATGAAGCCGGGATTTCTTTGACAGGGACTGAGATTAAATCAGTTCGTGCCAGCAAGATTAATATCAAGGATGGATTTGTCCAAGCGAGAAATGGTGAACTTTGGTTAGAGAATGTTAATATCGGCATTTACAATCAAGGCAACCAATTCAACCATGATCCATTGCGTAACCGAAAGTTACTTTTGCATAAAAAGGAGATTCGTAAGATTTCTGGAAGTGTTCAAGAAAAAGGTATCACTGTAGTGCCTTTGAAAGTTTACTTGAAGCACGGGTTTGCTAAGGTATTGATTGGCGTGGCTGAAGGTAAGAGACAATACGATAAACGTGAAACAATTAAAAAACGTGATCAAGAGCGAGAAATTAGACGTGTTATGAAAAATGCGTATTAATTAAAAGCGATGATCGCTTTTTTTTGCACTTTTTTTGAGGGTTTATTGAAGGATGCCGTTTCCAGAGCTGAGATAATAATTTAATCAGGCGAAGATATTCTTAATAAATGTAAGTTCAATGTTTTTTCATTTAATTACTTCGGTGTTATATATATTGTTGAATTCAGCATAAACTCTATATCTAAAAATTGGAGATAGTGAACCAAGAAAGTTCTTATAAAACTGTTTAACTTAAGTTTAAAAAATCCTGATTATGATAAAATTAATATAATCAGTTCTAGCGGGGGAAATAATGAAAAAAATATGGACTTTTGTCCTAGCTTTTTTAGGGATTATTTTAGCTTTTCAAGTGACTTCGACCAATGTTTCAGCTTCGAGTAAATATCAGATTAAAAAATATAATATTGAAGCTAACGTGGAGAAAAACGGTGATGTCGAATTGACGCAACGTTTGAATTATCATTTTGAAGGTGACTTTCACGGAGTTTTCTATAATCAAAGTTTGAACGGTGTTAAAGATGTCACTCAGCCGAAGGTTTACGTTGATACTGGCTTTCAAACTTTACCAATTCGTGAGTCGAATAGTGGGGCTAATAATACTTTTAAGATTACGAAAACCGATAAAAAGTTGGGATTAAAGGTTTACCATGAGATGTCAACTGGGGATGCCTCTTTTATTTATAAATATACTCTCAAAGGTTTAGTCAGAAATTACAATGATACGGCTGTTTTGAATTGGCGGATTCTTTATGGTTGGGACAACATTTTGAGTAATGTCAAAGTTACGGTTAACTTGCCACAACAGAATATTCCTCAGTTACAAGCGTGGTCACATGGTCCTTTAACTGGTCATAATCAAGTGGATCGTAAAAAGGGACGTGTTGTTATTACTGTGCCTGAATTACCTAGTGATGAAATGATTGAGACACGCATGCTTTTCCCAGTATCGGTTACTGCCGATAATAAGTATGTTGTTAATAAGAATATGAAACAAAAAGTTCGTGCCGAAGAAAAGCAGTTGGCTATTCAAGCTAATCAGACGCGTCAAAAGCAAACTGGAATTTATTGGTCATTGATGGTTTTTGGAATTTTAGTTATTTTGGGAATTTACCTCTATAAATACGTTACAATGCGTAAGCGACCTGGTACTAAACATCAAATTCCAACGCCGTTGTATCACAGTTTTGATGCTCCAGAATTTTTACCTAGTTTTAGTAAGGTGATTTTGGAACGATTACATGATGGTGATACGGCATCATTGACGGCTGATATGATGAATGAGGTTGGTCACCGTCGAATGAAAATAGAAAAAGTTGGTACGACATTTGAAATTACTGCTTTGGTACCGCCGACTAATGACTTTTTCAAGTATATGATCAATGACATTGGCGATGGAAAGAAAGTTACATTGCGAGAAATTAGACATGAAGCTCAGGACTTCGATGGTAAGCAACGAGTTACCAAGAATTTCGATGATTGGGCTTCAAATGCAGCTAAGAATCGAGAACAATATTTGGATTTGCATAATATAGATATTGTCAGTGGATTCAGGTTGGCAGCTATTTCGACTGATATAATTGCGGCCATTATGTTTGTCATTACATTGCTCTTTAACAGACCAATGTTGTGGCCGGGAATTATTCTAGCCATTCTAGCTTTATCAGTTTGGGGAATTTATTATTTGATGAGTAGAAAAATCACTCCTTATACTGACAAAGGTGAAATAGCCGTTAACCAGATCCGTGCCTTTAAACGGATGCTTGAGGATATCGACGATATCAAGATGGCTGAAGTAGGTGATATTATTTTGTGGGAACAGTTCATTCCATATGCCATTGCTTTCGGTATTTCTGAGAAAGTAATCAAGGCATTGAGAGTTAACTTTACCCCTGAACAATTGGGACAATCAGCTGTTCTAGTTAATTACATAGGCTTCAGTACAGCATTCGGAGCAGCCAGCGGAACTGGATTTCAAAATTCCTTTGCCGGTGCAATTGGAGCCAGTGGTTCTGCCAGCATTACTGGTGGATCAGGCGGTTTTTCCGGTGGTGCTTCTGGAGGATTCGGTGGAGGATCTGGTGGTGCGTTTTAGGTATGAAAAGCGGAGGGAGTTGCCCTTGTGTAGCTCGTTTTAGAGCCACTGCCTATATAAACTCAGATAAACCAAAGGCGTCAACAATCACATCCAAGATTGTTGATGCCTTTTTCTTTACACTAAAATCATGATAAAATATGTCTACTAAAGACTGAGGGGTACAAATGAGAAAAATATGGGGATTGCTTTTCACTTTGCTAGGAATCGTCTGTGCTTTTAACATCACTACAACAGTTAAAGCCGATGGTGACTATCAAATTGAAAAATATCACGCACAGGCTGATATTCAAAAGAACGGTGATATTGAACTGACCCAAAGAATTGATTATAAATTCGAAGGTGATTTTCATGGCGTTTATTATGACCAGAATATCGAGGGAATCAAGGATGCCACAGCACCACAGATTTCAGTTCAAGATGGTCAACAAATCACTCCTTTGACACAAGGCGATGCAGGCCAAGAGAATACTTTTAAGGTCACTAAGACTAAAGATTACATGCGAATGAAAGTTTATCATTCGGTTAAGAATCGTAATTTAACATTTATTTACAAGTATCGCTTGCTTGGGGCTGTTACCAACTATAGCGATACGGCTGAGCTGAATTGGAAAATGATTGGTGGCGGTTGGGATAAAGCCTTGCATAACGTTGTATTGACCGTTAATTTGCCGCAGTCCAATGTTGCCAAATTACAGGCTTGGACGCATGGACCTTCCGATGGCTACACTAATGTCAGTCATGAAAAGGGTCAAGTTGTTATGAAATTGGCTAAGTTACCTCCACATGAAATGGTAGAAACTCATATGATTTTCCCAACTAGTGTGACAGCAACTAATCAGAATATTGTTAATAAGAAACATAAGGCTAAGGTTCTGGCGCAAGAAAAGCAATTGGTATTGAATGCTAACGCCAGTCGTCGCCGTAAGAAGTTAATTTATCGGGCATTAATTGGTTTTGGTACATTAGTTGTCCTGTTGATTTACATTGTTCGTTTCTATGGGTTTCGCAAGCATCCAGGCAATAAACATGTTATTCCAACACCATTACATCATTTCTTCGATGAACCGGACTTTTTGCCTAGTTTTACCAAAGTGATTTTGAATCGAACGGATAAAGCTGACAGTCTTTCATTAACGGCTGACTTGCTTGTTGAAGTGGGGCAACGGCGGATGAAGATTGACAAGGTGAAACGTAGTTATGAAATCACTGCCTTAGTTCCGACAACTAATCCATTTTTCAAATATTTAATTGAAGAGATTGGCGATGGTACGAAAGTTAGTTTGAAGCAGATCAAACGATCAACTAAGGGTAATCGTCGTAGCAGTCGTAAGTTAAGTAAGAACTTTGAAAAGTGGTCCAAAGCTGCAGCTAAGGGTCGAGACAAGTATCTCGATATTGAAAATTTGAATATTGTTAAAGATTTTCAATTAGCTGCTACTTCAACAACTATTATTATTTTTATGATGTGGATAATTACTATTATTTTTGACCGCAACGTTATTATTTCAACGATATTAATGATGATGGCAATAGCCGTTGCATGGATTATTTATGCGATAGCTAGGAAAAAGGTTACGCCATATACTGATTTGGGTGAGATAGAGGTTAATCAGATTCGTGCCTTTAAACGGATGCTAAAAGATATCGACGATATCAAGATGGCAGAAGTTGGAGATTTGATTCTCTGGGAGCAATTCTTGCCTTATGCAGTCGTTTTTGGCGTATCGGATAAAGTTATTAAGGCTTTGAAGATTAACTTCAGTGCGGAGCAATTAGACAATTCTATGGTAATTCCATACTATATTGGAGCACACAGTTTCATCAACTCCAGTTCGTCAGGATTCCAAGCTTCGTTCGGTAATGCTATTACTGGTGGCAATGGTAGTTCATCAAGCATTTCTGGAGGTTCAGGTGGATTCTCTGGAGGGTCATCAGGTGGTTTTGGTGGCGGCTCCGGTGGTGGGGCTTTCTAAAAAAGTGTAAAAAAATAGACTGAGAATTTTTCTCAGTCTATTTTGCGTCAAATTAAGCGTGACGACGTTTGAAGTAAACAGTGCCTAGTAGAACAACTAAACCAAGCAAGCTTACTGCAATTCCAGATTTAGCACCTGTTTGAGGAAGTGTACCGTTAGAATTGCTATTACTGTTTGAGTTGTTGCCAGGGTTAGTAATTACTCCGCCATTATTGTTGTTGCCATTGTTGTTTGAACCAGGGTTTTCTGGATCAACAACGATGCCACCACCATTATTGCCGTCTTCGTTACCACCGTTATTTTCATTGCCGTTTTCGTCAACATCAGGATCTGTGGTGTTACCACCATTGTCGTCCTCGTCTTCGTCATCTTTGTCGTCAATGTCGGGGTCTGTGGTGTTACCACCATTGTCGTCCTCGTCTTCATCATCTTTGTCGTCAATGTCGGGGTCAGTGCCACCGTCACCACCGTTACCTTCAGTACGAGGGTCAGATGTTTCATGTGTTAAGGTGTTTTGTTGTCCTGATTCAATTGTAAAGTTAATCGGATCATTATTTATTTCGTACCCAGTAGGGGGAATAGTTTCAATAAAGTAATAGTCACCAGGTTTTAAACCATCAACTTTAATCAAACCGTCTTTATCTGTAACGTATGTACCTATTGGATTTTTGTTATCATCGGTACTATACAATGCATATGTAGCACCTGGCACACCAGTTTTCATGTCATGACGATCGAATTTTTGAAGATTTACTTCATAAGAATCATCGAAAATAAGGTCTTCATCTTTTTCATTTTCAAAAGTAATAAGCGCTGGCGTTAAGTCATCAGGTCCTATTGTAACTGTTTGTATTTCATTTGATTCTAGATAACCTGCAGGTGCTTTAGTTTCTTGAATTGTATAAGTACCTTGTTTGAGATTGTACAAATGTCCGATACCCATAGAATCTGTTGTAATGGTTCCAACAACATTTCCATCAGAATCTTTTACTGTATACTCAGCTCCGGCTAAACGATAGTCAGTTGTATCATCCTTCTTCATAAGGACAATTGAACCTTCTTTGTCAGCGTCGATATCAGTTTCAGGTTCATCTTTTGTGGTTACAGAAACAGCTTCAGAAGATTTACCTGAAATAGTAAATGGAACTTGATTACCATTTGGTTCAAAACCAGCTGGAGGAGTTGTCTCCAAGAAATAATAATTTCCTTTTTCAAGGTTATCAACTGAAATTTGTCCTTTGTCATCAGTTGTTAAACCTTCCTTAACGATAGTGCCGTCTTCCTTATAAAGAGTATAGACTGCACCCGCAATAGGAGAATTTTCATCATCGTCATTAGCGTTTAGCTTTGTTAGAACAACGCCACCTTTGATGTCAACTCCATTACCATTACCGGAGTTTGAACCACCAGAAACACTAGCCGAGGCGTCACCTGTGTTAAGTCCGCCATTATCTCCTGAACCATCACTCCAAGTAAAGTGAGCATCGTTTCTGATTTTATCACCAGAAGTTGCATCTTTTTCACTTATCTTTGTCTGGAAAGTAACGACATAGAATTGATTAGGATCTGGAAGTTGAGAAATAACAAAGTCAGTAGTTATTTCAGATTCATTAGGTGTTACTGTGTAACCTGATATTGGATTTTTACTCTTAGTATAATAACCAGGATTATCAGGTTTCCAAGCAGCCGTGTAGACAGCTAAGGATCCAGGAACGTATTCTTGTCCAGCTTGTATGGACTCATGTATTGTTAATTTATTAAACGTTTCACTATTTCTGTTTACAAGTATTGACCAAGTGATGATATGATTACCGTCTGCATCAGTTCCCAAAGTACCTTTCTTTGAGAAGTCAGCATCTGGTTTTGTTACTGTCATATTGTCTGAGTGATTATTACCAATATTGACATCATTATTACCAAGTGAAGCACCTGGTCCAGGACCAATTCCCTTTTTAATATTTAATGAGCCTTCATAATCAGTTTTACCATCGACATTGTCGAAGGTTACTAGGATATAGCTCTTACCATTTTCGTCAACTTTCAAAGTTGCTGTACCAAGAGCATCTCCATTGTCATCATAAATTGGGAATTGTTCTCCATCTTCTCTGACCTTTATGGTATCAGGTAAGTCGATTTTCCAAGTATCACCATTAACAAGGTCATTTTCTAGCCCCTTTGAACTCTAATCTAGAGTTAAGTTAATGTCGCCACCAGTACCGTAATTCTTTTGTTCAATTGACATACCAGTGAGTAAATCATCAGTAGTATAGTTAGTTGCAGCTTGAGTAGTAGTCTGGCTACTAAAAGCCAAAATAACTAATCCTAGGGCAGCTACAAAACCAACAAGAAAATTGCGTAATTTTTTCCCCATGAATATTTTCCCCTTTCTATTTAAATACAATTTTAATTATAGAATGAATGAGTTATAGAAAAAAGGGTAAGTCGAAACAAATTATTAATAAATTAATTTTCTTTTGCAAAGCCTATTAATAGGAAGTTTCTAGTTTGAAACTGCTACCATATATTGTGAAATTATGAAAATTGGTACAATATCTAGCATAGAAGTGATATTATTATGAATGTTGTTTTTTTACAAATAGAGAATAAATTGAGGTATGGAGGAGAATAATGATGATCGTATTGAGCGGCGCAATCGGAGCCGGTAAGAGTTCATTGGCAAAATTGTTATCAGAACATTTAGGAACAGAGGCTTTCTATGAACAGGTTGATAACAATCCAGTTTTGCCACTATTTTATAAGGACCCAAAGAAGTATGCATTCTTGCTACAAATTTACTTCTTGAACAAACGTTTTGAATCAATCAAGAAAGCTATGGTACAAGATAACAATGTTTTGGACCGTTCTATCTATGAAGATTCACTATTTTTCCATATGAATGCTGATATGGGAAGAGCTACTCCACAAGAAGTTAAAGTTTATGATGAATTGCTCGACAACATGATGCAAGAATTACCATATGCCGCAGCTAAAAAAGCTCCAGACTTGTTGGTACACTTAGATATTTCATACGACACAATGATCCACCGTATTGAAAAACGTGGCCGTTCATACGAACAACCAGAACAAGATCCAACACTTCCAGAATACTATCACCAATTACTTGACCGTTATGACGGCTGGTATGATGACTATGATTACAGTCCAAAGATGAAACTTGACGGCGACAAATACGATTTCGTTGAAAATCCAGAAGATCGTCAAAAAGTTCTCGATATGATTGACGAACAATTACGTCAACGTGGAACATTAGATTAATAATTAAGAATTTTAAATAATAAGTCACTACAGGAAGTTAATTTTCCTGTGGTGGCTTTTTTCGTTTCGCTGATATTTTATATTTGAGTAATGTGTTGCCAATAATAATTTATTTTAAATATTTAGTTTTATGGAGTTCAAATAAATATCAAATAAATTAGTCGGAATGGATGAGAATATTAACCAGCTGTGGGTGTGCCGTTATTGCTTTAGCAATTACACCACCGGGCGAGTTTGGAGACTTACCGGTCTTTGGTAAGGCTGCAAACCGAGGTTCGAGACCGCACTGTGGCTCGGGCCGGTCCGCACAGCAGGTTAATATTCTCATCCATGTAGACGGCCTTCACTTGCGACCAAAGGAAAAATAAGATAACCTATTAGAGGCAGTTTGCACTGGTAACCTGCTATTAATTAAAACAGTGGAGGTTTTACTTTGAGTAATTTAAAAACAAGAGATATCACCCAATTGGCGTTGATTGCAGCACTTTACGTTGCAATCACGATTGCACCAGGGATTTCCGCCTTTTCATATGGCCAAATTCAATTCCGTGTTTCGGAGATTTTAATGTTATTGCCATTTTTCAATCATAAGTATAGTTGGTCTTTGATTGCCGGATGTTTCATTTCAAATCTTTTCAGTGCCCAATTAGGGATGTACGATATCGTCTTAGGAACTTTAGCAACAGCGGTTGCCTGTTTCATCATTACTAGAATTCCCGCACGTAATAGCTTACTGTGGACTGTACCGGTCGTTTGTGCCGTGGTTAACGGTATTATTGTCGGCGCAGAGTTGCACTTCGTTTTGAAGTTGCCATTCTGGTTGAATCTAGTAACTGTTGGCTTTGGTGAACTTGTCGTTGTTGCTATCGGAGCCGTTGTGTTCTATTTCTTAATGGAAAACAAAAATTTCAGCAAATTAATAAGATAAGACGAAGGATGGGGGAAGTGATTCCTCCATTTTTTTGTTATAATCAACTCTATAGAGTATTGTGAGGAGATGTGTTTATATGAATATCGGAATTTTTACCGATACATACTTCCCCCAAGTGAGTGGGGTAGCAACATCAATCCAGACATTGAAAAATGACTTGGAGCGCAAAGGTCACTCAGTTTATATTTTTACTACGACTGATCCTAATGTGCCGAAGAACACAGTTGAACCAAACATCTTTCGTTTAGCTAGTGTGCCTTTTATCTCATTCACCGATAGAAGAATTGCTATCCGCGGGATGTTTCATGCGGTTGATTTAGCAAAAGAATTAAAATTGGATATTATCCATACACAAACTGAGTTTTCTTTGGGAATGATTGGGAAGTTTGTTGCCAAACAGTTGAAGATTCCATTTGTTCACACATATCACACAATGTATGAAGATTATTTGCATTATGTTTTGAATGGTCATTTATTGAAGCCATATCATGTTAAGCAAGTAACTCGTTTATTTTTAAAGAACGCTTCGGGAGTAGTTGCTCCAAGTGTGCAAGTTAAGGAAACAATGGATCGTTATGACATCAAGACACCAATTTCGATTATTCCAACTGGTGTTGATTTGTCCGAGTATACTAAGCCAGTTAATGTATCTAATTTACGTGAGAAATTAGGACTTGCTGACGATACGCCGGTTATTTTGATGTTGAGTCGGATTGCTTTGGAAAAGAAAATTGACCATATGTTGAAGTCGATGCCGGCACTTTTGAAATACAATCCTAAGATTATGTTAGTGATTGTTGGTGATGGTCCTGATATGGATGAACTAGTCCAAATGAGTAAGGACCTTGGTATCAGCGACAATGTTATCTTTACCGGTGAAGTAGAACATGATCAGATTTCACCTTATTATCACATGGCAAATATTTTCGTATCTTCCAGTGATACTGAATCACAAGGTTTGACTTATATTGAAGCGATTGCATCTGGAACAAAGATTATTGTTAGAAGCGCACCATATACTGATGCCTTGTTGACTGATCCTTCAGTTGGTGTAACATTCAACGAAGATGACCAGCTAGTACCTAAAATCAAGACGTATCTCGATCACCCTAATTCGTTTGATGACCGTGAAGCTCGTCAAAAGGTGCTTTATGGTATTTCATCTGATGGATTTGGTAATGCGATTCTTGACTTCTACCGTCGAGCTGAAGATTACTTTATAAGAGAGAAACTTTCAGATTCATCAATTGATCCAGAGGAGTATTCGAATGATTAAGATTAATATGTTTTCATCTGCAGATAAAGTAGCCGGCCAAGGGGTTGGTAGTGCTTATAAAGAATTGATTGGCTTGTTGAAAGATCACTTTAGTGATGAATTCGACGTGAAGATAAATGATTATCATGCCAGTGATCTGAGCCACTATCACACAATTGACCCACAATTTTACTTGTCGACTTTTTCTAAAAAACGTGGTCGTAAGATTGGTTATGTCCACTTCTTACCCGAAACACTGGAAGGTAGCATTAAATTGCCTGAACCAGCTAAGAGTGTTTTTTATAAATATGTCATCAGTTTTTACAAACGCATGGATCAGATTGTCGTTGTTAATCCAACATTTATCGACAAGTTAGTTGCCCATGGTTTGGATCGTGACAAAATCAAATATATTCCTAACTTTGTTTCTACTGAGAATTTCTATGAGAAGACTGCTGAAGAAAAAGCTGATTTTCGTAAAAAGTTGGGAATTCCAGCCGATAAATTCGTAGTTTTTGGTGATGGACAAGTTCAAGAGCGTAAAGGTGTCGATGATTTCTACAAGTTGGCACAGACTAATCCAGATATTCAATTTATCTGGGCTGGTGGCTTTTCATTTGGTAAGATCACTGATGGTTACGACCGATACAAGGATATGATTGAAAATGCTCCAAGCAATATGAAGTTTACAGGGATAGTTGATAGAAATGATTTAGTAAACTACTATAATATCTGTAATTTATTCTTATTGCCTTCATATGATGAATTGTTCCCAATGTCAGTTTTGGAAGCCTTTAGTTGTGGTGCACCCGTTCTCCTGAGAGATTTGGATTTGTACCGTGTTATTATCGATGGCTATTATCAAAAAGCTGATGGCTTTGCAGATATGAATGCATTCATCAACAAGGCTAATCATGATCGTTCAATTTTGGATGATTTCAAGAAGAAGTCTAAAGAAGCAAGTACACAATACTCAGAAGAAAATTTGAGTAAAATTTGGTATGATTTCTATACGAGTCAATATAATATTGCACAACAGGACAAATAATGAGTAGAAAACAAATTGCTGCACTTTTTGTAATGATTGGATTGGGTGTTGGTATTTTCTGGTGGGAAGCTAGAAAAATCAACTTCAGTTCTTTAGTTTCAACTTTTAAGAGTTTGAACTACTTCTGGCTAGCGGTGGCATTCTTATCAATTATGCTATCGTATGGCGTTGAAGCCTTAGTTTTGCATACGCTCTTAAAAAAGAAAGAAGACCGCAAGTTTGGCTGGTGGGAAATGTACCGGATTCCTTTACTCCAAGCTTTGTTTAACGCGATAACGCCATTTTCATCTGGTGGACAACCTGCACAATTACTCGGTTTAATGCAATCAAAAATCGATGGTGGGCGGGCTAGTTCCGTGTTATTGATGAAATTCGTTATCTACCAAGCAATGGTTTTAGTTAACTTCATTGTCGCAATGTTAGTTAGTTTCAACAGTGTCGCTAAGCATTTTTCTGGTTTAGCGACCTTGATTGTTTTTGGGATGGTCATTCACGTTGTCACCATATCTTTCTTGCTGATGATCATGTATTACTATGATTTCACAAAAAAAATGGTACAAATTGTTTTGAAACCGGTTTTATTTTTTCTTAAATCGGAAAAACGTGATAGAATTTTACAGTCAGCTACGAATTATATCGATAGCTTCTATAAAGAGAGCTTAGTTTTGAAGCGTGAGAAGAAGAAAGTTATCAAAGCTTCACTACTAACTATCGTGCAGCTATTTCTATATTACTTCGTAGTCTACTTTGTTTTACTGGCATTAAATTGCGATCATGTCAACATCGTTGATGTTTTAGTGATGCATATTATGATCGTTATGATTGTCTCAATTTTCCCAATCCCTGGTGGATCAGGTGGGGCAGAATTCAGTTTCAAGACATTGTTTGCTGGATTTATACCTTCTCCTTCAGGATTGATCTTGGGTATGTTTTTATGGAGATTTATTACGTATTATTTGGGGATGTTCTTAGGGATTATTGCTGTTTCGAAGAAACCGAAAATTGAACAACAAGTTGCTAATAAATCTATGGAGCGAAAATAATGAAGCGTATTACTAAAGGTATTTCTAATTTCTTGAATACTAGGCTGGGTTTTGTAATCCTAGCTGTATTTCTATACACTCTTAAAACTATCTATGCTTATGAAACTAAGTTTAACTTAGGCGTTAAGGGTTCGATTCAAACTTTCTTGATGATTATCAATCCGATTCCAGTCATGTTATTGCTGTTTGGTATCTCATTGTATATGAAGGGAAGAAAGTCCTACATTTTCCTATTGATAATTGATTTCTTGGATACCGTCTGGTTATTCTCAAACATCTTGTATTATCGTGAATTCTCAGATTTCTTGACGATGGTTTTGATTAAGGGTTCCGGCTCGGTTACAAATAACCTAGGTAAGAGTATCTTAGGTATCTTGAAGCCAACTGACTTCTTAGTCTTTGCTGATGTGATTATTCTGATATTATTACTGGCTTTTCATGTCATCAAGATGGATATTAAACGTCTCAACTGGCGTATTCCAGTTCTGATCAGTTCATTAGCCGTCTTGTTATTTGGTGCTAATCTAACTTTAGCTGAAAGTGACCGTTCACAACTTTTGACAAGAACCTTTGATAATAACTATATCGTTAAGTATTTGGGACTAAATGTCTTTAATGTGTACGATATGGTGAAAACAACGAAGACAAATGCTGTTAAGTCACAAGCTAAGAGTTCAGATATTAATTCGATTGAAAAGTATATGAAAGACAATCACGTTCAGCCTAATGTGGAATACACAGGAGTTGCTAAGGGTAAGAATGTCTTTATTATTCATTTGGAAAGTTTGCAACAATTCATGATTGACTATAAGTGGGATGGTGAAGAGGTAACTCCTAACTTGAACAAGATTTATCATGAAGACGATACCTTGAGTTTTGACAACTTCTTTAACCAAGTTGGACAAGGTAAAACTGCCGATGCGGAATTGATGCTTGAAAACTCACTCTTTGGATTGCCAGAAGGTTCAGCCATGGTTACCGATGGTACGACAAATACCTTCCAAGCTGCTCCAGCTATTTTGGATCAAGAAGCCGGCTATACGTCTGCTTCATTCCATGGGGATGTTCCAAGTTTCTGGAACCGTGATAATGCTTATAAGTCATGGGGATATAATTATTTCTTCAGTTCTAACTATTATAAAGAGAAGAAGAATTATAACGTTGGTTATGGTATGAAGGATAAGATTTTCATGCGTGATTCTACGCAATATATCGAACAATTGCCACAACCATTCTATGCAAAACTAATTACCGTTACTAACCACTATCCATATACTCTGGATAAGAAGAATCAATCAATCGATAAGACCGATACCGGTGATAAGACTGTTGATGGCTATGTCCAAACAGCACATTACTTGGATCAATCTATCGGTGAATTTATGGCATGGTTGAAAGAGACTGGCCTAGATAAGAACAGTATGGTTGTACTATATGGTGATCACTACGGTATTTCTAATAACCATAAGAAAGCCATGGCTAAGTTGACAGGTATTAAAGGATTCAATGAATTCAATGATGCTCAATATCAACGTGTTCCATTTATGATTCATATGGATGGACTAAAAGGTGGAATCAACCATACTTATGGTGGTGAAATTGATGTTCTTCCTACACTATTGAACCTATTAGGTATCGATAATAAGAATATGATTCAATTTGGTAGTGATCTCTTATCCAGTGAGCACTCGCAAGTTGTGGCATTTAGAAATGGTAACTTCGTCTCGCCAACGGTATCGAAGGTCGGGGGAACTTACTATAATACCAAGACAGGTAAAGTGGATAAGAAGATTTCTAAAGAAGAGAAAGAGAAACTATCTAACCGTGTAACAACAGAATTATCGTTGTCAGATCGTGTTATCAACGGGGATCTCTTGAGATTCCATAAGCTACCTGGATTTACAACTGTTAATAAGAAAGACTACTCATATAAGAAGAGTACTGCCTTGAAAGAACTCAAGAAGGCGCAGAAAGAGAAGGGGACTAGTCTATTGGCTCAGAATGACAATAAGTCGATGGTTGATCTCTATCAAACAGATGCACCTGAATTGAGCTCTGACAAGTAAATAGAAGCGAGAGTGTGACAGAACATGGTCAGCTTTCGAGCATTAGGAAAAATGGCTCCAGTAATCCGATTTTGGATTGCTGGAGCCATTTTTTGTATGGACAGAGTCCGTTAATAGGTAGTAAGATAGTGTTTAACAGCAGATATGATTAATCTTTTGAAAAAAATTCAACTTTTTTGTAAAAAAGGGTTGCGCACACTTAATCTAATTGGTAATATATATCTTGTTGTTGCGACAGATGACAACGGCGTCAACGGATTCAAGCTTAACAGCTTTTCCAAACGTCATTAATTATTTTAAAAAAGTTCTTGACTTGGTCTTGTAACTTCGATATGATAATTAAGTTGTCTGTTAGATGACTCCTAACAATTTATCATTTGTTTGATAGATTGTTAGAA